>JAOAGT010000002.1:300000-517783 GCA_026415615.1 Thermoleophilia bacterium
TGTTCTTAACCTCCTCGACGGTGTGCGTCAGCAAATCTTCTTCTCTTTTGGTCTGTGGGTGCTGGTTAACAGGTTTGGGTTGCGGGTGGCCGACATTTCTCTGCTGCTGCTTACCGTGACTTTCATAGGGATGGTGACTTCGCCTTACATTGGCAAGCTTATCGACCGTCTGGGGGAAAGGATCGTTCTTCAGGTAATTAACGTGGGCTATGTCATTGCCCTTGCTGGCTACGCCCTGGTTGGGAACGTCTACCTCGCCTGTCTCTTCTACGTGATCTACTCCTTCATTTCCCCGTTTTCTAACATGGGGGCCTCTATCTATCTGCGGAAAATCGCGGTTCCACAGGAAATAGCGCCGAGCCTGGCGATGGGGGTCACCATCCTTCACGCCACCGCGGTGGTAGTGCCGGTGGCAGCAGGGATAATTCTCAACTTTGTGGGGTACCAGGTGCCGTTCTTCTTGGCCTGCCTGGCGGCGCTCGTAATGGTTGGGGTAACCAGAAGGCTGGATCCCATAAAGCAACGCAGCGCTGCGCGGGTAGCTTTGGACGAGGCTATGTCACAAGCTGTGGCTGGGCATGACCAGCCCTCAAAAATCTAGCCCCGTAATCTAGCCCTGTGGGCACAAGTCAAATTGTCGCTAGCGCCTGGCCGGGCTGGAAGCGAACCGCGGCTTGGCGAGGAAGAGTCTGATTAGCCACGCGACAAGTCCCAGGCTAAGCACGCCTGCGCCCAAAGCCGTGCCTTGCCAGCTGATCTCGAGGAAGGGACCACCTTCCTGCCAAAAGCTGACTACGTGATCCACCAGCCACATCAAGGTGGCGCCCCAGTAAATCAAGCAAAGGAAGCCCAGTCTATACCGGCCAGAGGCCTTCCACTTGTACCACACGAGAGTGGCAGCTAAAGCAGCGGCGGCAGTCAGCAAGAGCCACATACAGAGTTTTCTCCAATCAAAGTCTCTGCCCCTGAAAGATGATCAGATAGACGATTCCTAAAGCTCTGGAAGCTTTCCTAACTTCTTTCGCTAACCGATCCCGGCTCGTTTACACTTGCCGCACGTCTTCTGAGACGCGCCAGCCAAGCATCTCCTACAATCATGGTGCCCCAAGCCAACAGGATGGCTGCAGTCATGGCCGAGCCATAGATCGCTATTTCGCGCAGCATCGCGCCTATGCCCTGAGGTTCTGTCATCGCTGTTAAGAAGGGAGGCCACGGTACTACCTCGCCATGCCAAATATGCTCAAAACAGAGAAGCAGCGAGCCGCCCCATAGCATGGTGTTAAGCCAGCGCAGCCGACGGGACCAGGAGGCTCCCGGGTGCTGCTGGTGGGTCGCTAAGCGCTCAAGCTTGGTTGTTTGAGCGGTCTTTTCTCTGCTTGATACCACTTTCTGCACGATCGTTGTGACTACCGCGACGCCAGCAGGAGCTAGGAAGCAAGCCATATATGTCTCCTTCTAAACGAACCGTCCGCCAGTCCTGTCAAAAGAATAACAGACAGTTGAAGCTGAGCTCTTACGGCGGCCAGAGCTCAACTTTCTTAGCCCGTAAACAGCAGCAGGTCACGTCGGGCAAGCGCGACGGTGACCGGCTGACCAACCCTAATGCCAAACCTGCGCAACAAGCGGCGATTGACCGCTATCTCAAGAACAGTGTCGGAGTCCTCGGGTTCAAAAAGCAATGTCACGTCAGTTCCTGCTGCAGTGAGTCCTGTGAATTGGCCGTGAAGCACAAGCTCTTCGGGCTTGGGCGGATGGTCCTCGTTCCGAAGGGCCACAAATTCCGCTCGGATGCCCAGATGTACCACCTGACCTGGAACGGGCTCTGCGATGCCGGGCCGCTTGTTGGCGAGAATCTCTCCCCCCAAAGCAGGACAATTTACAACGACCGCCTCGTGCGTGCTGTTGATCACTTTGCCGGGGAAAAGGTTACGGATTCCCAGATATTCGGCCACCGACAAAGTGGCAGGGCTTCGCCACACTGTCTCGCGATCGCCAGTCTGCTTGATTTCACCGTCAATCAGCACACTCACCCGGTCGCCGATAAAGAAACCCTCGGTGAGGTCGTGGGTTATCATTAGCACGGCAAAGCCGTACTCCTTCTGCAGATTCTTGAGCAGATGCCATAGTTCATGACGTAGCGACTCGTTGAGCGCGGCGAAAGGCTCGTCCAGAAGCAGCAGACGAGGACGCGCAGCAAGCGCTCGCACCAAAGCCACCCGTTGACGCTCCCCACCCGAAAGAGTTCCGGGCCGACGATCAAGCAGGGCGCCTATTCCAGTGGCTTCGATGAGGGCCTGTACAGCTGGCTCGTACTCGTCCGCTTTTACTCGTCTCGATCGTGGCCCGTACAAGATGTTGTCCCGGACGGTCAAATGAGGGAAGAGATCCAGGTGCTGAGGCAAGTAACCCATGTCCCTTTTCTCAGGCGGTATGCGAGCCAGATCGCGGCCTTCGAACAACACCTTCCCACTGGTGAGCGGCCGAAGGCCGATGATTGCTTCAAGCAACGTTGACTTGCCTGCGCCCGAAGGGCCTAGGAGGACGTGACTCTCACCCTGAGCAACTTCGAAGGAAACGTTCCTGAGTTTAAAAGAGCCTGCCTGTGCGCAGACATCAATGAGCTCAAGCATGGCGTTCGCGGAAAAGCAGTTTGCCCACGTACAACGCGCTGAGACCAATCGCTAGGAGTACCAAGATGAGAGCAACGGTGCCCTTGATATCAGCACTGGCCAGACGCATGTAGATGGCAATAGGGAGTGTTTCGGTGCGCATGGCCATGGTTCCGGCTACCATGATGGTGGCGCCAAACTCTCCTAGCGCCTTGGCCCAAGTAAGAACGCCCGAGGCAAGAAGCCCACGTCGGGCAAGAGGCAAAGAAACCGTGAGAAAGGCGCGAAGCGGTGAGGCACCCAGGGTGCGGGCGACCATCTCATACCGGGGAGGCACCTGGTCGAAAGCCGATTTAAGAAAGCGGACGGCAATGCCCAGGACGGCAACAAACTGGGCGAGGACTATTCCGGCAAAAGCAAAAACAAACTGGATAGTGTGCTCTTGGATCCAAGTGCCAATTGGGTTGCTGAAAAAGATCAGGATGATGGCCCCGAGCGCCGCGGGGGAGACAATCACGGGAAACTCTAGGATGGCGTCAACAGACTCCCGGCCGCGAAAATCATGCCGGGAGAGCGCATAAGCGGCCGGAATCGCTAAAGCTAAGGCCAAGCCGGTCGCCGCGGTAGCGGCGACGAGGCTAAGCTGTACAGAGAAAAGCACTCGCTTGGACGAGAGGGCTTCCCACAAAGCGGAAGCATCCAGAAAGTAGAACAACGAGGCGATCAGCACTCCGTAAATACCGAGTACCGCTAGAGCACAGGTGATGGTGACGCGTCGAAACCTCATCCGTAATATGTTACTGCCTTACTGCCTCGCTATAGTGAGCGTCATTTTGTCACCCAGTCGGGAGGCAATGTGTACTCTCCACCCACCGGCTTAGTCTCTCCTATGTAAGCAAAGGCCTGTTCTGGTGTAGTGAAATATCCGTACTTGGCAAAGATCGCCTGCCCCTCGCTCCCGGCGAGGAAGTCGATGAAACGCTGAGCTAGCTCCTCGTTCTTAGTGAACTTCGACACAGCGATGGGGATGTAACCTATACGCGGGATCTGATCTGCAGGGAGAGGAATAGTCTCGATGTTCTCCGGATCCCAGTCGGCAAAAACGCTCCAACCGATCACAGCGTCGACTTGCTTTAGCGAAATAGCCGTTGCTGTTTTCTCGCAGCTTTCAGTGTAGTTGAGAAGGTTGGACTTGAAGGCCGCCTTCTCAGTGTCTGACAGGTTCTTCTCGATTATTTCTACGGCATAGGCGCCAACGCAGACGGTCTCGGGGTTGGCAATTGCTACTTTAACACCGGGACGCGCAAGGTCGTTCAGAGTACGGATGTTCTTGGGGTTGCCTTTCTGGACGTTGATGGCCGGTACCAGATAGGTGACGATGGCTTCGGTTTCTGCGATTACGTCACCCTTTCGTTTGGCTTTCTCCATGTAATCAGAAGAGCCGGGGAAATACAGGTCGCCCTCTTGAGAGAGCTCCATCTGGGAGAGTACGGCTCCTGATCCTCCAAATACAGCCTCTATCCGGATGCCGGTTTTGTTTTCAAACAAGGCCATCGCCTCCTCGGTAGCAGGCTTGCTAGCAGCCCCTGCATAGATGAAAAGCGGGTCCTGATTAACCGCGGAGTCGCTTGGCTGATTAGCCACGGAGTCGCTTGGCGTGGAAACAGAATCCTTGGGCGTCGCGGTGTTAGGTGTTAGGGTTACGGGGCTCTCGTTCTCGGACCTAGACGAGCTGGCCGAGTCTGATGTGGCCGAACTAGAGCAGCCCGAGCTGAGGCCGACAACTGCTAGGAAGCAAGCCACCAAGAAAGCAGCCAAAAACGCAGCGACGCGTCGGGTATGCACCGTGACAGACCTCCGTGTATGACTCTTTACCGGACAGGGCTGTGTGTCGCACCAAATGCGCCCAAATGCACACTAGTCCGAGCGCGGTACGTTAGGACAAAAATGTTATAACGGACCGGCGAAGGAGTCAAGTGGAGGATTCGCTTCGGGTGAGATTTTCGAGCGCTTCTAGGTCAGGCTGCGCTGTTGACGCGAGCTTTTCTTCAAGCTCGAGGTAGCGCATCACAAGTTCTTGGCCGAGGGTGGTAAGGTGGGCGCCGCCACCTCCTTTGCCGCCACTTGTAGCTTCTACCACCGGACGACCAAAGCCCTTATTTAGAGTGTCGATGAGAGCCCAGGCTCGTTTGTAGGTCATGCCAAGCTCGCGTGCGGCACTACTTATGGAGTGCCCCTCGCTCAGCTTCCGGAGAATCCCGATCTTACCGGGCCCCAGCACTATGTCACTCCCGATCGAGATCACCGGAGGATGGAGAGTGGCTTTGGGCTTGGATGTGCTCACACAACGAAGCTTAGCCCAAAGTCCCACTTCGTTCTAGCTTGCACTTGCCTGCCAAGCTTAATCCCTCGTGCGTGACAATTTTCATAGCGCAAAAGTCTCCGCACATCGTGCATGTTTCTGGACTTGTGGCTGGGCTGGGGTGTGTGCGGCGATACGTTCTTACCTTGTCGGGGTCTAGCGCAAACCGGGCTTGCCCTTCCCAATCAAGGGCTTTCCGATGGAGCGAGATCTGACGGTCTTGCTCCCAGGCTTCTTGAATCCCACGGGCTATGTCAGCGGCATGGGCGGCGATGCGGGCAGCCATCACTCCTTCAAAAACATCTTGGGGAGTAGGTAGGCCAAGATGTTCAGCCGGACTGACAGCGCACAGGAAGTCCGCTCCAGCGAAAGCAGCAATTGCTCCCCCTATGGCGGAGGTAATGTGGTCGTAACCGGGCGCAGCGTCGGTTACCAGCGGCCCAAGGACGTAGAATGGGGCTCCCCGGCAAACGCTTTTTTCCAGCTTTATGGCGGCTTCTATCTGGTCAAGGGGGACATGGCCTGGCCCTTCAATCATCACCTGCACTCCAGCTCTCTGCGCTTCGGCGGCAAGTTCTCCGATGGTGAGCAACTCTTCCACCTGGGCCCGGTCGTTTGCATCAGCTATAGCTCCAGGGCGAAGCCCGTCTCCAAGGCTCAAAGTAAGGTCGTGGCGGCGAGCGATGTCGAGTAGGCGGTCAAACTGTTCGTAGAGAGGATTTTCCTTCTCGTGGGCAAGCATCCAGCGAGCCAAGAAAGCGCCACCCCTACTGACAATATCTGTGATGCGGCCCTGACGCTTAAGTCTCTCTAGTGCGCGCATGGTCACGCCGCAGTGCACAGTGACAAAATCCACTCCATCTTCGGCGTGTAGTTCGATGGCCGCAAAAATCTCCTCGGGCTCCAGATCTTCGACTGACCGCCCTTGGTTTGCTGCTTCCACTACCGCCTGGTATATGGGCACTGTACCCAGCGGTATATCGGCGGCTTCAAGAAGGGTGCGCCTAATCGCATTTAGGTCGCCTCCTGTGCTCAGGTCCATGACGGTGTCGGCCCCTGCCTTCTTGGCGGCTGCCAGTTTCTGCAACTCTTCTTTTATATCCACCCGTGCAGGAGAGGTTCCTAGGTTGGCGTTTACTTTTACCCGGCACCCCTGTCCTATGGCCTTGGCCACGCTTGCTGCTCTATGAGCGCTTGCCAAGACAACGGCAACGCCGGAGGCGACGCGCTGCCGGAGGATCTCAGGATCCAATCCCTCGTTATGGGCGGCAGATGCCAACTCAGGGGTGATGATTCCCTGGCGAGACGCGTCCAACTTGGTCACCTGCCGGTCATTTTGTTGTGAGCTGATGTCTCTTGGCTGAGCGATGTGCGAATTAATGCGACGATCTTGGGCGTTCATGGTCTCACCGCCTTTAGCTTCTTAATCACGTCTTGTGGAGTACGGCCAAACAGGCGAATCATCGGTTCCTTCCCCAAAGCTCCGCGGTCGAACACGATGTCTGGGGCATGCTCGACGTTGGCCAGTACTTGCTCCATGAGAAAATCGAGGCTCTTTCCCTCTGTCTCACTGACAGCTGGTGGCTCCTTAGCTCGTTCTGCCTCGAGCACGACGAAACCGGCGGCGCGGGCTTTTTCCAGTAACCGGTCGTTCAACTTGACATTTAGACAGGCGCGCAAGTGCGGAAACCGGCGCATGGCGGTCAGTATTAGACGCGCCACGTGCGATGAGGCGCCGAAGGCTGGCTCGTCCTTAAATATGAGCTTGCCGCCATGGACCCCTATTCTTCCCGGAAAGGCGGCGACTTGTCCTGGCTCTCGGGCCTCTGGAAGGGCAAAACCCAAGTTCATTTGTACTGCCGGTACCAGCTCCACGGGGGCCAACTCGGCAAGCTCTAAAGCCGCTTCACGCAGGGACGCAAGCACTCTTGCTCTCTCGTATTCCTTACCAGCTATCAGCGCTGGGTTGACGTACAGGTAGCCTTTTGAGTCTATGGAATCTGCACTGCTTGGCGTGGGGCCCAGCGGGTAGGCTGCTGCGAGGATCTCGCCGATTTCTAGCTCCGTGGCTTGGAAGGCTTCCTCTGGGTTGAGCCCGTGGGCCAGCTCAGTTAAGAGGAGTGCTGAGAACAAGCAGCCCGTGCCATGAATCTCACCAGCAAGCTTTGCTTTCGTGTAGAAGAAAACTTCACCTCCAGCAAAGAAGAGGTCTGTAGTGGAATCTTGTTGAGCAAGATGCCCTCCCGTTACCACCACTGCCTTAGCGCCCATGTCAAGGAGCACTCTTGCTGCCTGTTCCATATCGTGTGGGCTGGTGACTGGCAGGCCAGTGAGTGCGGCAGCCTCAGACAGATTAGGTGTAACTATCGGCCCGAGCGGGAAAATCTCCTGCACCATGGCGTGGATCGCCTCAGGGGGTGTGAGAGTAAAGCCATTCTTGGCTTTGATTACCGGATCCACGACCACCGGCAGACTTGGGTGCTCTCGCAAGAATTGGGCAATCACCCTTGTTTGTTCTTGGCTAAGAATGACGCTGACCTTGACCCCGGCCAGCTCTTCCACTTGTTGCCCGAGAATGGCTAGAGCATGAGTGAAGTCGGCGTTGGCGGTGGGGCGCACCGCTTCCACTCCCCTTGGTCCCTGTATTACAAGAGCTGTGGGCACAGAAAGGCCATGGAAGCCGCGGCTTCCAAACACGGCGAGGTCCATGGATAGCCCGGCTCCGCCGGATGGATCAAGCCCAGCTACTGTAAGAAGGCACTTCACTCCGCTCTCCCGTGTGAGTCTTCGCTAGCGCTGGCGTTGGTCTGGAGTTGAGCTAAGATCAAATCGGCAACCTTTTTGCCCGACAGGAGCATTCCCCCGAACACCGGCCCCATACGATAGGAGCCAAAGGCGGCGTTGGCGCTCATTCCAGCTACAAACAAACCGGGGAAGATTTCTCTGGTGTTCTTGAGGGTGTCGCTTTCTGCTACCTCAGCCCACAAGCACCGCTCTCCCTCCACCTGCCCAGAAGGAGTCGCCAGCTGGACGTTCATCTTGCGCTCCAAAGTGCGCACTACTTCCAGAGGGTGTCCCGTGGCGTCTACTACAACGCGCGCCATTACAGTAAGCGGATCGACGTGGAGGCCAGCCAGTTCTACAGCACTCCAGTTGATGACGATGCCGCACACCCGCTCTCTGCGTACTACCAGATCTTCCACGCTTACCAGGTTGAAGATTGTGGCCCCGACCCGGGTGGCCTGATAGCACAGACCAGTGACCGCATGAATGGCGTCTACTGTGTAGTAGCCTTCTGCGTAAGGCTGGCTGGCGAGGCCAAGCTCGTCGAGGATGGCCTTGCCTTCCTCTTGGACGACAATCTCGTTCATCATCATGCCGCCGCCCCACATTCCGCCGCCCACGGAAAGCTTGCGTTCAAAGACCGCCACTTTGGCTCCACTCTTAGCTAGGTAGTAGGAAGCGACCAGTCCGGCTGGGCCCGCGCCACATATGGCGGCATCCAAGTCCAGATGAGCGAGTAGTTTGTCCGTGTAGCGTTCTATGATGGCGCGCGTTACCGTTCGCTCGTCTATAGTTGTCACACGCTCCCCCTTTCATGCCGTTGGACGAGGCCTGTCTGGGGAAAGCGGCGCTGAGAAAAAGGAGGCACCCGGAGGGTGCCTGTCTACTGTGCGAGTGGGTGGTCTTGTGACTAGCTATGCTTCCCTACGCTGGTATTACCCAGATCAGGTTCATAGGGTCAGTGGTCGAACCACACTCTCAGCGACACGCGCTCCCCTAGCGGCGCTAAATATACCTGCTGTACGATATATGTGTCGAGCCCATCTCGGCGCCGCGCACACTTTTTGCTAACAGACTTTCTAGTAAGACTGTCGAAAGAGAGGGGCATCCGTGACTGGGTCTGAGTACGAGCGCCTTGTGATCCGAAATCCCTACGGCCAACTCGAGCGGGACGGCAAGGTAGTGTTTGAGGGCTTTGTCTGCACACCGGAGCAGCTGGGTACAAATTGTCAATACCTCTACTCCATCGTCACGAAGCCGCACGTAAACGAAGCAACGCCCCATGTTCACACGTTCCCGGTCATCATGAACTTTTTCGGCGGCGACTATAGGGACATTCGAGACTTTGACGCCGAAATATGGTTCTATCTGGGTGGAGAAAGGCAAATCATCGACGGTCCTGCTACGGTGAGCATACCTGCCGGAGTGCCCCATTGCCCGCTGATCTTTAAGAGAGTGAGCAAGCCCATAGCCTGGGTTGAAATCATGCTGACCGATCACTACGAACGGGAAGAGGTGGATATTCCGCTTTACCCGGCGCCTGACTTTGATGTGGGCTAGAGTGAAAATGTGGTTCTTAGCCGTCTAAAGTCCGGCCGAAGAAGGCTGCGCTGGTGGGTGCCGCTTGCAACCGCTGTCGCTGTAGCGATTGCTGCGTCATGTACCGCGTTCTTTCTCATTCACAACCTGGAATCGGGCCGCACGCGAGCTACGTTTGAGCAGCTAGCCGACGAGCGGTTTGATCAGCTTCAAGAGCGAGTCCGCAAGGTCTTGGGCGACGCGCGTGCGATCGCCATGTTCTTTAGCTCCTCCGTGTACGTCACCCGGCAGGAGTTTGAGACGTTTGTGTCGCCCATCTTGACGGACGAACCTGGAATTCGGGGGGTGTTTTGGTTCCCGCAGGTAACGGCAGACAACCGTTACAGGCTTGAACAGCAGGCCAGAAGCGAGGGCCTTTCTGATTTTGCGGTCAGGATGTGGGGCTCAAACACGCCCGTTCCAGCTTCAGAACCGAGATTGCACTATCCGCTCTATCACGTCTACCCCTACGACAGCTTTGCAGGTCAGCTTGGCTGGGATCTGCTAACCGAACCCGTCCGCGCCGACGCTCTTCGACGGGCGGTCGCCATGGGACAAGCGAGCCTATCCGCCCCTTTGCTGCTGTCCGCGGATGGCGGCGAGGTGGGGTACTTCCTGCTGGTGCCGGTGTTGCAAAGCTACGGCGGCGGACCGACAGAGACGGAGATTCGGCGCAGCGTTGTTGGTTTGGTGGGTGCGCTTCTGGATGTTGGTCAGATTATCGGCCAGTCGCCGCTGGCTGTTGCTTCACCCAATGTCCAGCTTGCATTGCTAGACCCCGGTGGCGGGGCAAATCCAATTCTACTTTGGTCTACATCGGTGGGCTCAGGAGCAGAAGGGGCAACACCTGTAGATTCTTCTGGCGGAAACATGGTGCTTAAGCGGGCCATCGCGGCTGCTGATCGCCGTCTTGAGGCAGTGGCTGTCCCTAGCGCGTTGTTCGAGCGGCAGCATCGCCCCTGGGTGAGCTGGCTGGTACTCTCGCTTGGGATAGCGGGGACTGCTCTGTTTACTTCCTATGGGATTTTCCTTCGTGGGCGCACAGTCGCTGCTCGACGTCATGCTGCAGAGATGCAAGCTGTTCTCAGTCGTCTAGAAGAAGAGATGCAAGCGCGCTTGCGAGCGGAGGAGCGGCTGCGTGCAAGCGAGAAGATGGAGGCTATCGGAAGGCTTGCGGGAGGTATAGCACATGACTTCAACAACCTCCTCCAGGTGATTTTGGGCAATGTGCAGCTTCTGCTTATGCGCGCTGAGGCTCGTGGGGAAAGCCTGGCGGCAACAACCGGCGGCGAACTAAAGGAAATCGAAAAGGCTGCTCAGCTTGCTGCAGGTCTCACGCGCAAATTGCTCACCTTTGCCCGCCCCGACTCGGGAGAAGCGCAGATTCTCCGTCTAGATGAGCAAATTGCTGAGATGATGCCGTTGTTTGAAAGAACCACGCCGGATAACGTGCTCACCTCTTTCTTTCCTTGGGGCGATGACGCAGGCGGGCTCGGCCATCCACATTTGGACCCGGGTTTGGCATGGACAGCCCGTCCGACATCTCGTCCGCTGGTCAAGCTGGACCCTCTGCAACTTCAACAGGTGGCACTCAATCTAGTGATCAATGCTGCTGAGTCCATGCCCGCGGGGGGCCAAATCACCATAGCCGTTTCTGTCATTGTGGTCGATGAGCTTCAGGCCAGGGCTCATGTCGAGATTCCTCCGGGTCACTACGCCGTATTGGAAGTGCGGGATACGGGCCAAGGAATGGACCCCGAGACTATGAATCGTATTTTCGAGCCCTTCTTTACCACCAAGGAGCATGGGCACGGCACAGGTCTCGGACTTGCTACTGTGTATGGGATTGTCAAACGGGCTGGTGGGTATATAGAGGTGGAGAGTGAGGTAGCTAAGGGAAGTAGTTTCAAGATCTACCTTCCCCTGGTGAGCCAGGAGGTTCCGCAGAATAAGTCGCGGAGCGAGAGCGGCGGTGGAAGGATCATGGAACACAAGGCCACAGTGTTGGTGGTCGAGGACAACGAGGCGGTGCGGCGCCTGGCTGTGCGCATTTTGAGTGGAGCGGGCTACACCGTGTGGGAAGCGGCTGACGCTGCGGAGGCTCTCAAACTTGTGGAAGAAGCCCAGGAGGGGCCGGATCTCCTACTTACTGACCTGTCTATGCCAGGGATGGGCGGTCACGAGCTGGCTTCAAAGCTGTGCGCGCAGCTTCCGGGGTTGCGCGTAGTGTTCATTTCGGGGTATGCGGACGATGCTGTGCAAGATGCCGCGTTTGTAGGTCGGGCGGTGTTTCTCAACAAGCCCTTCACCCCTGCGGTGTTACTTGAACGGGTGAGCGAGAGTCTTTACGGTAAGGACAACAGCAATCGGGGAGCGGGCCCATGACACTGGAGGAAGCGACCAAAGCAATCAGACTGGTGGAAGTTCAGCCAGGGGCAGTGGTAAGCCGGGAGCTCATGGCAAGACCCCAGGGTACCGTGACGCTGTTTGCTTTTGATGCGGGCCAAGGTTTGAGCGAGCACACGGCTCCCTATGACGCAGTGGTGTACATTCTTGAGGGGCGGGCATCCATCACTATTGGTGGGAGACCGCAACAGGTGGAGGAAGGAGATCTTCTTATCATGCCGGCTAACGTGCCTCACGGGCTTCTCGCTATTACCCCTTTCAAGATGATGCTCGTGATGGTGCGGGCTTGAGTACGCGGGCTTCGTAACGGCCGGAGAAAAACCTGGTCTGGTGAGTAGAAGGAGAGAATCTCTATGACTGAAGGTATCCATCCAGAAAAGCCTCAAGCAGGCCGAGGCGGGGAGAACGCTGAGGCGTCCGTTACGGTGAGTGAGACTCTGGACTGTATAGGGCTATATTGTCCGCAGCCTTTGCTCCAAACCAGGGAGGCCATGGATCGTCTAGCTCCCGGGGAGATCCTGGAGGTCTTGGCTACTGATCCAGCGGCAGAGGAAGATCTCAAACGTTTTGCAAAGCGCGCGGGCCATGAATTTCTGCTAGCGGAGGACAAAGGAGACTACAAGAGATTTCTGATCCGCCGAGGTGCATAGCCGGACTTTGGTCTCAAGGAGGTATAGAATCGCGATGGTTTCTCCCCGCCTAAACGTGGTCTATCTTGATTACCAGTCGGCTCGTCCCGTTGACCCGCGTGTGTTACGAGCCATGCAGCCTTACTTCACAGAGAGGTTTGGCAATCCGGCTTCACTGCATGCGGTGGGAGATCAGGCTACGGAGGTCTTGGAAAAAAGCCGCGCTGACGTAGCTGAGTTTCTAGGGGCAACCCCAGAGGAGATCATCTTCACCTCGGGCGCTACCGAAGCAAACAATCTTGCCCTGATCGGCTATGCCCGGCGAAACAAGCGCCAGGGCAACCACATAGTAATCACAGAGGTCGAGCACATATCAATTCTCAATATTGCTAAATTCCTGGAACAGGAAGGATTTCGGGTATCGCGCGTGCCACCGGACCAATATGGGCGTATCAATCCGGAAAAACTCCGCAGCCGCCTGACCGAGGACACAATCTTGGTATCAGTTGGCTGGGCCAGCAACGAAATTGGTACCATCCAGCCTATTGCGGCTATAGCGGAGATGCTTCGTGACAGCAAAGTGGCTTTACATGTGGATGCTGTAGCAGTTGAGGGCCAGCTCCCGATCAACCTAAGTGAGATTCCCATCGATCTTCTTAGCATCTCAAGCAATGACATTTATGGTCCGCAAGGAGTTGGGGCGCTATACGTACGCAAAGGTGTGCGTATTGCGCCTGTGATGATTGGCGGGGGGCAGGAGCGGGGGCTGCGCTCTGGGACGGAAAATCTTGCGGGCATCGTGGGAATGGCGGCGGCGGCCAAGATTGCACTTCAGGAAATGCCTGAGGAGGCGGCCAGGCTGCAGAGGTTGCGTGACGCGCTCATCAAAGAGGTTCTCTCCACCATTCCCGACTCGCATCTTAACGGGCATCCCACAGAGAGGCTACCCAACAACGCGCATTTCCGCTTCGCCGGGGTGGAAGGTGAGTCTTTGGTCTTGGCGCTCCGCGATGAGGGCATTGCCGCCTCCACGGGGTCTGCCTGCTCTTCCAAGACTCTTGAGCCCTCTCATACATTGATCGCCTGCGGTCTTTTGCACGAGGAAGCACACGGATCTTTGGAGTTTACTTTTGGCCGGTTTAGTCATGAATCGGATGTGGATAGGGTAATGGAAGTACTGCCTGGGGTTGTGGAGCGGCTGCGAAGGCTCTCGCCCCTGTACCCGAAAAAGTAGCTAAGGCGGAATAGTAGGTGGATAACGGCCCAAGTGAGGTAAGGGCATGAAATCAACACAGTATTCGGAAAAGGTTCTCGATCATTTTCGTAACCCGCGGAACGTGGGTGTACTAGAAGGCGACGACGTCGCTGTGGGGCGGGTGGGCAACCCGGTTTGCGGCGACCTTATGGAAATGTACGTACGCATCAAAGACGACAGGATAGTCGACATCAAGTTTCAGACTTTTGGCTGCGGTTCAGCGATTGCTACTTCGAGCATGATCACTGAGTTGGTCAAGGGTAAGACGCTGGACGAGGCTCTTCAAGTGACGCGGGCCGACGTGGCTGATGCTTTGGACGGTCTTCCCCCAATTAAGATGCACTGCTCAAACCTTGCTGCCGATGCTTTGCATGACGCTATCAAGAATTGGCGTGAGGGAAGAAAGTTAAAGCCTCTTAGTGCTGAGGAAGCGGCAGCGGCAGGTGGTTCCTGTGAAGGTGTCCAGGCCGCCGAGGCCCTTGTGGAGGCGATGAGGCGAGCGGCTGGAGCTACGGTGGAGGGGGTCGAGGAATTCAAAGGAAAGGGAGTTTTCACCGCTGTCGACGATCCCGCCTTGTTGCGAGACAAACGGGTGTTGGTGCTAGATAAGGGCCCGGCAGCGGCGCGGCTTGCTCTCGATCTGACCCAGGTTACACCCCGTGTGGTCTATGTGACCGAGCTTGACACCTTGGCCTTGCCTGAGGACTTGGCTTCTCAGCTAAAGCGCTCAGACGTCAAAGTTCTTTACAAGTCGCGTCTGCTCGCGGTGCGTGGCGAGGGCGAGGTAGAGAAGGTTCTCATCCACGACTTAGACGAAGATACGGAGTATGAACTTTTTGTGGATGCGGTAGTCTTGCTGGACTGAGACGATATCGGGTGTGGCGCTGATATCGTTGCACGAGGTTTCACTCAGCCTAGGTGGCTCTGCTCTTCTTGACCGGGCAACCCTGGTGGTGGAACCGCAAGAGCGTATAGGCCTAGTCGGACGAAATGGAGCTGGCAAATCTACCCTGCTTCGCTTGCTGGCCGGGGAGATTGGGCCCGACGCGGGTGTGGTTACCAGGGAGCCGGGTGTCCGAGTAGCGCTACTTCCTCAGTATGTTCCCGAGACACTGCCCGGCACCGTGTTTGACGTTGTTGCCTCTGGAGCAGGTGAACACCTTACTCTGCTCAGGCAGTACCAAGATCTAGCTGACCGGCTAGGTGATCTTGCCCATGGTCACGAAAGCGGAGATTCCCAGGGTTTGTTGCAGGAGCTGGATCGAGTACAGCGCCTTCTGGAGGCAAGCGGGGGCTGGCAGCTTCATGGGCGGGTTAAAGAACTCATCCAAACACACGGTCTAGAGGGACAAGCGGAGTTTGACTCTCTTTCGGCTGGGATGAAGCGCCGGGCACTGTTGGCGAGGGCTCTTGTGGCCGAGCCAGACGTACTTCTTCTTGACGAGCCAACTAATCATCTGGACATCGAGACCATCGTCTGGCTGGAAGACATGCTTCTTAGGTTGGGCAAGACCATTCTCTTTGTTACTCACGACCGAAGCTTTCTCAGCCGGCTAGCCACGCGCATTGTAGAACTGGACCGCGGGCGTCTTCTGTCCTACCCGTGTTCCTATGACCGGTACTTGGAGCGCCGAGCTTCTCTGCTTGAGGCGGAACAGAGAGCTTGGCAGCAGTTTGACAAAAAGCTTGCTCAGGAGGAAGCCTGGATTAGACGAGGCGTGAGGGCGCGGCGGACCCGCAACGAAGGGCGAGCGAGGGCTCTGGAGCGGCTTAGGTTGGAGCGGGAGCGCCGGCGAGAAAGACTCGGTGATCCCCGCCTGGCGATCGTGGAAGCTGAACGGAGCGGCCGGTTGGTAGTTGAGGCTACCGATGTCAGCTTTGCCTACGGGGAAAAGGTGATTCTGCGCGACTTTTCGACCGTAGTTCTGCGCGGGGATAGGGTGGGGATTTTAGGGCCGAATGGCTCGGGCAAGACTACTCTGCTTGGGCTTCTTGTAGGAGAGCTGTCGCCACAACAAGGCCGGGTGCGTCTCGGTACGGGTGTGAAGGTGGCCTATTTTGACCAGCTGCGAGCTAGCCTGGATGGGGAGCAGATCGTAAGAGACGCAGTTGCAGATGGCGCTGAGTTTGTGGTGGTGGAGGGCAAGCGGCGCCACATCGTCGGCTATCTCGAGGATTTCCTTTTTACGCATGAGCAAATTCACGGGCCAGTGCGTCTGCTTTCGGGCGGGGAGCGAAATCGCCTGCTTCTTGCAAAGCTGTTTGCCGTACCGTCCAATGTGCTTGCCTTGGATGAGCCGACCAATGATCTTGACACGGAAACCCTTGAACTCTTAGAGCAAAGACTTCTTGACTACACTGGGACAATCTTGCTTGTAAGTCACGATCGGACGTTCTTAAACAACGTTGTTACCTCTGTGCTCGTGCTTGAGGGTGATGGGAAGGTAGGGGAATACGTGGGCGGGTACGACGACTGGCTTCGCTCGCGTCCCCAGGCAAAGGTTCTGGACGCGCCCCCGGGCGATGTCCGTAGGTCTGAACGGCCAAAGCCGTCCATAGCCAGGCGTCGACTTTCGTACAAAGAAAAAAAGGAGCTTGAAACTCTGCCGTTGAGGATCGAGATGCTGGAGAACGAGCAAGCCGAGCTGGCATCTGCTCTTAGTTCGTCCGAGCTCTACGCTAGTGGTGACCCTACGCGGATTGTCCAAATCAGCGCACGACTCAAGGAGATTGAGCAAGAAATAGAGGCGGCTTATGCTCGTTGGGAAGAACTTGAGAAACTAGCGGGAGCCGAGGCGGGACAGTAGCGGGAGCCGAGGCGGGACAGGGAGCGCAGCGGTGCATACGCAGGAGTCTGGCGGCGAGAAACGATATCGAGGCACTCGAGTGCCTCTTCGCATGCAGGCTGTGCAGTCAGCAATCATCCCCCATGTGGCTGCTCTAATCCGTGCTAACCCAGGGACCATATCGTTGGGCCAAGGCGTCGTGCATTACGGCCCGCCGAAGCAAGCCCTAGAGCGACTTGCTTCTTTCTTTGCTTGCTCCGAAAACCACAAGTACGGTCCAGTGCATGGGATGCCGGAGTTAAGAGAAGCGCTTTCTCGCAAGCTTGCAGAAGAAAATGGCATCCAGGTGAATGAGAGCAACGTGGTGGTGATCACTGCCGGAGCCAACATGGCCTTTGTCAACGCCTTGCTTGCCATCACTGACCCAGGCGACGAGATCATCCTGCAGTTGCCTTTCTATTTCAACCATGAGATGGCCATAGTTATGGCGGGGTGCCGTCCGGTGGTGGTACCCACTGACGAACATTACCAGCTGCGGCCGGATGCCATTCGGCAAGCCATTACGCCTCGGACCAAAGCAGTGGTTACCGTATCGCCCAACAATCCCACGGGAGCTGTGTATAGCGAAGCAGCGCTGCGAGAAGTCAACGGCATCTGCCGCGAGTGCGGCATTTATCACATAAGTGACGAAGCGTATGAGTACTTCACCTACGACGGTGCCCGTCATTTCTCGCCGGGATCCATCACAGGAAGCGCGCCCCATACCATCTCGATTTTTTCTTTTTCCAAAAGTTACGGCTTTGCCAGCTGGCGAGTGGGCTACATGGTGATACCTGCTCACCTGTTTGAATCAGTGCAAAAGATTCAGGACACGGTACTCGTCTGTCCTCCGGTGGTTTCACAGTTTGCAGCGCTGGGTGCCCTTGAGGCAGGGCGTGACTACTGTCTAGGTCATCTTGAGGCCATTGCCGACGTGAGAGCACAGGTGCTAGAAGAGCTGCAAGAAATCGAGGACATCTGTTCGGTGCCTACAGCGCAGGGGGCTTTCTACTTGCTCCTACGAGTGCAAACAGATCTTTCCGCTGATGACGTTGTAGATCGACTTGTGCGCGACTACCGGGTGGCGGTAATTCCCGGCACTACCTTTGGCCTGACAGAAGGATGTTACTTGCGGGTTTCTTACGGGGCGCTTACCGCTCACTCGGTCCGCGAAGGTGTGCAAAGGCTGGTGCGCGGTCTGCGGGAGATCGCCCGCAAGGGATGAAGCTGGCAGATGCTTGGCGGCTCAGTGAGTGCACCATGTCTCCTACGAATCCAGAACAGGCGCTACTGCCGCCCACGGAAGGGAGAGCTCTCCCAATCGCCATCGCTTTCGTCCACCTAGAGGCGGGTGAGTAATAACGGGCCAACTCTTCGCAAGAAGTTCGACTGCGGCGATCCACCGCTGACGGGGCCCGAAAACGGACAACGAAGCTGTCATCGCCCAGCAGCGATCAAAATCTTGCAAGAGGCGGTGGATGTTCTCACCGGGAATGTTGCGATGGATGAGCGTCTTAGGGAGGCGCTCCGCTAACTCTGAGGGGCATGGAAGGCTGGGAAGATGTGCGGCAAACGTGATTGTGAGCGGCAACGCTTGAGCAGCGGGCCGGACACTCGTGTGCGACGTCCCACGACCCGCGCCCGAAAGTCCGCGAAGGCTTGTGGGGTGAGCATGGTCAGGGTTTCGGGTCAGGGTTACCCATACCGCACGGCGGCCCACTTCGTCAGATGTACCTTCTACAAGGATTCCTCCTGGTGCAAGACGCAGGCAAAGCTGGTGCCAGGCCTCCCAAGCGTCGCTCTCCTCGTATTGGCGAAGTACGTTAAACGCGCGTACTATGACGGGCGGTTGCGGAACAGGAAGCTCAAACCCTCCCAAAGCAAAGGTAAGCCCGGGGTAACTCTTTGCTCCCCCACGATCCTGCAAGTATTGCCTGGCTCGCTCTACTCGGTCATGGTCAATGTCCAGTCCGATAACTTGTACATCTGGTCTGACAAGACGCACTCGCTCGTAGAGCTCGATGGTGGTGACGGGAGAGGCGCCAAATCCAAGATCAACCACCAGCGGGGGAGAATCCGGCTGGCAGAGGAGTCGCCAATAGCAGGCCACCGTCCAGCGGTCCACACGGCGCAATCGGTTTGGCGCGGTGGTCCCGCGGGTGATCATGCCCTGGGGCCGGGGTCTGGGGTTATGTGCGTGCTGTCTGGCCGTCATGTTCTTTTATACAATCTTGCCCATGATCGAACGCCACGCCGAAATAGCGGGGAGTAGAGACCACTCTCTTAGTCGGCTTCGTCGTCGGCCGTGGTGGTCGTGGCTTGGCGTTGCTGGTATCACCGTCTTGGCTGCCGCCCTGTTCATCTGGTCGCTATCGCGCAACAGCATGGGCAACACCTATTATGCCGCGGCGGTCAGGAGTGCCACTCTTAGCTGGAAGGCTTGGTTTTTCGGTTGTTTTGATCCTAACTCGTTCATAACTGTAGACAAGCTTCCGGCCTCGCTATGGGTTCAGGGGCTCTTTGCCCGAGTGTTCGGATTTTCGAGTTGGAGCATTCTCCTCCCGCAGGCTCTTAGCGGGGTTGCCTCCGTTCTCATCTTGCACCATCTGGTCAGAAGGTGGCAGGGAGAAATACCTGCGCTCGTTGCATCGGTCGTGTTTGCTCTTACGCCGGTGGCCGTGGCCGTCTTTCGCCTGAATCTTCCCGACGCCTTGCTTACGCTTCTTTTTCTGCTGGCGGCTTGGGCTTTGTGGGGGGCCCTGGAGGGCGGCTCGACTGCGAAGCTTGTGCTCTGCGGCGTAGCGTTGGGCTTTGCCTTCTTGACCAAGATGATGGAGGCTCTCCTTGTGGTGCCTAGCATTGTTCTTGTCTACTTGGTGTGTGGGCCAGGCCGGGTGGGCCGCAGGTTGTTGCAGCTGCTGGGTACCGCGGTGACTGCGTTAGTCACCGCAGGCTGGTATCTGGCTGTAGTTGAGCTTTGGCCGCAAGAAAGCCGGCCGCACACAGGAGGAAGCGCAGACGACACAATTTGGGGCCTCATTTTTAGTCGAAGCGGTGGCTACCTCGGGGCAGAAGGCCCTGTGCCCAACTTTGCGGGCGCTCCCGGTTGGTTGCGCTTGCTAAACCACCAGTTCGGAGGCCAGATTGGGTGGCTGGTTCCTCTTGCGCTGTTGGGACTTGTGGCTGGCTTGTGGTTGACGAGGAACCGTCCCCGCGTAGACCGGGAGAGGGCGGGCTTCCTGCTTTGGGGATTATGGTTGGTAGTTGGTGGAGCACTCTTTAGTCTGGCTCGTGGGGTCGTGCATCCTTATTACGCCGTCGTGCTGGCTCCTGCTATGGCGGCGCTGGTAGGGGTGGTGGATGCGCTCTTTGGCGAATCGGCAAGGAGCAGCGCTGGCTGTCGTGGTTGTTGCCGGCAGGAGTGCTGGGTACGGGGTTCTTGGCTTGCGTCTTGCTCAATCGCACTCCGGGATATGCTCCCGGGCTTTCCACAACTGTCCTCGTCCTGGCTGCGGTAGGGGCGGCCGGCTTGTTTGTTGTCTTAGTCAGCCGTCATGCTGGTCGCACGCTTTTGGCGGGCACTGCGCTTGTCGCGCTTCTCGGTGTGCTTGCTGGCCCCGCTGCTTACTCGGTTAGCACAGTGGGCCGCGGTCTTGACGGCGCCTTTGCTACGGCTGGGCCCGAGGAGGCCACCCAGTTTGCCTTCAACTATTCACCTGAGAAAGAAAGCTCGCCGACGTTGGGGGGGCCAGGCGAATTTCCAGGCCGTCAGGAATCGCCCTCCCATCCGCCTGAATTTGCTGAACATGTGGACAAGCGGCTGGTTGAGTTCTTACTGGCTAACAAGGGAGAGGCAGATTTCTTGGTGGCCACTCAGGGAGCTTTGGTGGCTGCCCCGTTCATCATTGCTACCGGTCAGCCAGTGTTGGTGCTGGGGGGCTATGATGGGTCGTATCCGGTTCCAAGCATGACTGAGTTTGAGCACTTGGTTCAGGCAAGAAAAGTGCGGTTTGTTTTACTTGGTGGTTTAGGAGCCTATACGGGTGGATTCGGTCAGGCTTTCTCCATTTCCTTGTGGGTCAAGAGCCACGGTAAGCATATTGAAACTCGGGACTATGGGGGCTACGCGTTCTGGTGCTCTTTGTACCAACTTTGGTAGCCTAGTGCCGCCTGGTCTGCTCACTCAACGAGTATTCCCACGACCGGAAAGCGCTCCAAGAACTCTTTGCCGTGAGGCGCCTGTGCGAGAGCTTGGGTTAGATCAGTTCCCGCCTCATGCATAGCCTGGTGCCGTCCTCTTTGCCATAAGAAACTTGACGAAACGTCGTAGATCTTACCTTCGTAAGCGACATAGGCCGGAGCTCCACCCCGGCCGTTGTACTTGGCCAGTTCGGCCGGGGTGAGCTTCAGCATGTCACTCTTTTCAGGCTCTTCCCACAACACCTATGGCAACTCCAGCTAACGCGGGCGTGGAACTTGCCGTTGCCTCTCCCGCGCCAAAGAGAAGCTGCTCGGGCTACTTCAGGAACTTGGACACGAACGGGGAGGTCTCTCCGCGCCGCATGAAGTGGCCCGACGGTCCCTCGCCCAGGAACTCGGAGAACCACGACTCGTGTTCTATTTCTTCGTTCAGGATCGACAGGGAGAGATCATAGGTCCGATGGTCCTTGCCCGCGGTCAGGTTGCAGATGTTCGTGTACCCACGGACGGCGCAGCGCTCTGCCTCCACGAGCACAGTTAGCATGGCTTTGATGTCAGTTGGATCGGCGGGCAACTTTGCGGGTGGACAAGCAGAGATATCGTGGAACTCCTTCATGTCCTCCGGTAGCTTTCCTCCCAGCTCGTAGATACGGGGAACCAGTGCTTCAAAGTGATTTCTATCCTCGATGCGGGCAACTTCTGCGATCTCCTTAATGGTCTCGCCATCCAGTCCGATCAGATTGGCCCGGAGGATCGTGTAATAGTAATAGGTGGTTAGTTCCGCTGCGGCGTTGCTGACCAGAAGCTCAAGCAGCTGGTCCACATTGATGCCGGCTCTCTCCACCATTTCCCGAGCTACTTTGGCCATTTCTTCCTCCTCTTGCTGTAAAAGTCTTGCGCTTGGCACTCCGCTGAGTCTGCAGCCCTTGGGCTCAAAATACCCTTCCAAAAACGCCCAACAAACATGCAAGCGGGCCCGCTAACACGGCCCTGCCTCCGTTCGAACGCGAAAGGCGGCTTAACTATGACCTCACAGTTGCCGCTCAGGGTACGTATGCGGTTTCGTTGCAGGTTTGCGGTCCAGTCATTCTGGCAATCATCTTGATGTCCAGCCCAAACCAAGGAAGGGGACTAAGTGTCAAAAACCAAGAAGAGGGGATCACGGGTCAGATGGGCCCTGATGGCTATGCTTGCTATTCAAGCCGCCGGTGCTATTGCCGGTGGCATAGGGCTGATTCAAGATCCGGTGAACAATGTTGGAATGCCGCTCAGCCTGCTCGAAGGGAGTCCTTTCTCTGATTACCTGGTCCCCGGACTGATCTTGCTGATAGTTGTGGGCTTGCCTCCGGCCTGTGCGCTTTGCGGGGTAGCAAGAGGCCAGCGCTGGGGAGTCTGGCTGGCCGCAGTGGCCGGAGCAGCTTTGGTCATCTGGATAATTACCGAGGTGGTGCTTCTCGGTTACCTCCCGGGGACTGGCGTCGGGCTGCAGATAGCAATGGGAGTTCTTGGGCTGGCAATCTTTGCAACAGCGATCGCCCTTATGAGATCTTGGCGCGGAACCACTCCGCTGCCTGAGGGGCTGGACAAGGGAGTCGGGACCTAGAGCTCAGCTTGCGGACAGCGCCCCACAGTTGTGGCGCCTTCTGCCCATGCGTGTGGCTCCTCTTGCTCGTTTCCGAAATCCTGCCTCCTCTTTGAGCCGGTGGCTTGGGCTCTCGAAGTGAGGGCTTCAGGGCTTGGCTTTGTCTCGAACCGGGTAACTACAAAATACGCCCCACCGAAAGGAAGGAGAAGACCGTGTCAAGCAGGGCTGTGCGAGGTTGCCTCGCTTGCATGCTGGTCATGTTGGGTATGGTGGGCTCTAGCGCTACTAGCTGTGGAGACGAGGACTTGTCCTGGGGAGATGCGGCCATGGGTTCTGGATCGGCTTCGCACACAAATCCGGCGGAGGTGGAGGCGACTGAGTTTAACGGCGTCAGGCTGACGCCGCTGAGGGAACAGGGTACTAACGCTCTAAAAGGCACGCAGGTTATCGACAAGGAATCCTACAGGCTTGTTGTTGACGGCCTGGTGGAGCACCCGCTGACTTTGTCCTATTCCGATCTTGAAGCCTACGAGCAGCATTCTTGGCTTATGGACATGAACTGCGTCGAAGGGTGGGGTTTCACGGCGAAATGGACGGGCCCTTCGCTATCGCAGATTCTTGCTGACGCTGGAGTGAAAGCGGAAGCGGTGATCGCAATATTTCACACCGCGGATGTGCAAGAGGGATATACGTCTTTGACGCTGGACTACATTCGCGAGAACAGTATCCTGCTGGCGCTGAAAATTAACGATCTCACCCTGCCTGCGGAAAGAGGGTTCCCCTTCCAGGTGGTTGCCAAGCACAAGTATGGTTACAAGTGGGCCAAATGGGTGACACGTATAGAGCTGTCTGCCGATGCCGGCTTTCGCGGCTACTGGGAGCGGGCTGGGTACAACAACAATGCGGACGAGAACGGTCCTCCCTTTGAGTAGGGTGCGGCGGCCAAAGAGCGGTCCGTGGAGTCAAGCGCGAGCTGAGGATCGGTATGGAGTCAAGCGCGAGCTGAGGATCGGTATGAAGTGTGGAGAGGTCAGTGCTCGCCCACGGGCGTGCCAAAGAAAAGGAGAGGGTCATGAAAGCCCCAGTGCTTGTGGCGTTTGCCACCAGATATGGGTCCACCCAAGAAGTTGCTCAGGCATTGGCTGCGGCGATACACGGGGAAGGGCTTGACGCGGAAGTAAGACAACTTAGGGAGGTTCAGTCGGTCGATAAATACGGCGGGGTCGTGATCGGCGCGCCTCTCCAGATGGGTCGTTGGCACAAGGATGCGCTGAGGTTTGTAGACCGCCATCGCGATGGTCTATCTTCGCTCGCGGTGGCAGTGTTTGCTCTGGGTCCCACCACAGACGCAGAGAAAGACTGGAGCATGGCACGCGCCCAACTGGATAAGGAGTTGGCCAGATTTCCATGGCTTAGACCCTTTAGCGTGAAAGTATTTGGTGGGCGCTTCGATCCCGCTCTTCTTCGCTTTCCTTTTACTCTCTTGCCCGGGATGAAGAAGCTGCCCGCTAGCGATGTTCGTGACTGGGCTGCTATTGGCGAGTGGGGCAGGGAGCTCTCGGCTCAGATAGTTGTTCACACTCAAGACTTGTGGCAGCCATAGAAAGTGTGCAGCCTTTTCGAGGCTTACTTAGTAGTCGACTGGAGTGCATCTTCGCGTCCTAAACGCGGGAAGGACAGCATCTGGTATTGCCTATTGGAGCGCGAAAGTCTTACAAAGAGAGAAACCGCGCCTTGTCTTGCTAACGCGCCCACGAGGCATAAAGCCATTGCAGAGATAGAGTCCTTGCTTGGGGAGCTTGTTGCGATGGGGCGCAGAGTGTTGGTTGGCTTTGACTTTCCGTTCGGGTATCCCTCCGGTCTTTGCCAGGCGCTCGGACTACCGGTGCAGCGGGAGCAGGCGTGGCGGGCCATATGGCGGGAGTGGGCGCGCCTGGTGGAGGACCACGAGGATAATTCGAACAATCGGTTTGCGGCGGCAGCCGCTCTTAACGAGCGGCTGCCGCCGCCTCCCGGCCCCTTTTGGGGTTATAGCGCGCCTGCTGCTGCGCTGGGTCTTCCTGCAAAGAAGCCTGCCTGGGGTAACCTACCCGAGCGGCGTCTAACCGAAATGCAGGTTCGAAGAACTCAACCGGTATGGAAACTTGCTGGGGTAGGGTCAGTGGGCAGCCAAGCCTTGCTCGGGATACCGCGGCTGGAGTACCTGTGCAGTCGTGGTGAGCTTGGGTCTGTGTCGCGCGTATGGCCTTTTGAATGGGGCTTGGAAACGAAACAGGCTCTTGCACGTGGGAGCGTCTTGGTGCTTTACGCGGAAATCTATCCTTCGCTTCTGGATATGAGACGGTGCGGCTTGGCGGGGGGAACAAGAGAATCCACGGTTGTGAGTCACGTGGTTGCTCGTCGAGTTCGAACCGACGAGCGTTTTCATTTGCCGAGAGATGCAGAACAGGTCCAGGCCCTTGTTCACCTATTTGCCGAAGCAGATAGGCGAGGTGATCTGGAGACGTGGTTGGACGCCCCTCTCCGCCTGCCGGAACCGGATCGTCGTGTGGTGATGGCGGAGGAAGGATGGATTCTGGGTGTGCCGGTGTGTGTTTTGGGAGGATGCAGTGAGTGAGGACCTGATAAAGGACAAGCTTGAAATCCGCGAAGTAATCGAGAACTGGGTGATTTACCGAGACTCGGGCGACTGGGAGCGTTTTGCCAGTGTATGGCACCCTGACGCCTGGATGACAGCGACCTGGTTTCAGGGTCCGGCTACCGAGTTTATCCGCGCAAGTAAGAAAGCTTTTGATGAGGGAGTGCACATCCTTCATCAGCTTGGCGGATGCTCGTGCCAGATTGTCGGCAACAGAGCGATCTCTCAGACCAAGATGGCAATTCTTCAGCGGGGGACTGTGGATGGCGTACTGTGTGACGTGACGTGTTGGGGTCGGTTCTACGATTTTCTTGAAAAGCGGGGAGGACGCTGGGCGATTGTGCGGCGCCAACCTATCTACGAGAAGGACCGTCTCGACCTGGTGGATCCATCCGCCTCACTCGTGCTGGACGAGGGACTGTTAAACAGCTTCCCACAGGGATATCGACACCTTGCATACTTGCAAACCAAGCTGGGGTTCACAGTCAGACGTGATCTGCCGGAGCTGCGAGGTCCAGCGGTCAAGAAGCTCTACAACGAGGGCGCTGCGTGGCTCAACGGTTCCCCGCAGCCTGGGCAACCGCTGTGAGTGAAGAGCTTTGTTCGCATTCGGTTCTCTACAGATCAGCTGTCCCCAGTTGCCGCCCCTATCTGTCGGAGCCGCTGTTTAGGTCAAGGGGTGCTTGGGTACAAGTCAAACCGGCACCCGATGCGATGCTAATAGGCCGTTCGAATGCGCAAACTTGGGGGGACGGGATGGCTAACGTAGCGGAAGTGGAAGGCATTGGCCCTGTCTATGCAGACAAACTGAAGGAAAAAGGTATCACGACTACCGAGGCGCTACTTAAGGTGGGAGCCACCGCCAAAGGGCGTGCGGAACTGGCTGCCGCAACGGGTATCGACGAAAAACGCATATTGGAGTGGGTCAACAGAGCTGACCTGATGCGGATCAAAGGGGTGGGTACCCAGTACTCGGATCTCCTTGAAGCGGCGGGGGTTGACAGCGTTGTTGAGCTTTCAAGAAGACGAGCCGACAACCTCACCAAGAAAATGGCGGAAGTGAACGAAGAGAAGAAGCTCGTGCGCAAACTTCCGGTGGAGTCGCAGGTAGCGGCGTGGATCGAGGAAGCCAAGACGTTGCCGAGGATGGTGAGCTACTGACGGATCCATCAGGGTAGCTGCCTTGATCCTGAACGTATGGGATGCGCCGCGGTCTTGGCGATCGTCGCTGACTTGAAGTAACCTTGCGTGACCGAGATGGTTGGCGCGCCCGGGGGGACTACTTCATAGGCCCCCGGGCGCGCCAACTACGAAGACCGGCAATAACTGAAACAGCGAGCCTTTTTTGACCGAGGAAGCAACGAAAGTCTTGGCGCACGACAAGGCCCAGTATTTTGCTGTCCGGCGCTGGGTCACTCTAGTAGCCTCTACCATTCCTGCCGTCTGTTGCGGGTTCTACTACGCTTGGAGTGTTGTCGTCCGTCCTCTTATGGACATGCACGGCTGGACGTCGGCGGAGGTATCACTCGCCTTTACTCTGGTCGTGGCTATGCCTGTGGTAATGACGCTTGTGGCAGGGAAGCTCCTCAAGTTTTTTAGGCCACCCACTCTGCTCTTGGTGAGTGGTGTAATTCTTGGTTGTGGGACTGGGCTCCTGGGGTCTGCCGACTCGCTGCCCCTTTTCTATCTGTTTGCCTTCATTGCTGGAGTTGGGGGTATGGCCTACCCGGGGAGCACAATGAGCAATCTGCTGCGCTTTTTCCCTGATCACCGCGGTCTCGCTTCGGGGGTCCTTACCGGCGGCTTCGGACTAGGGGCGGTTATTTGGGGGCCGGTCACGGTATGGATGCTAGACCTTATCGGCATAAGGTGGACTTTCCGCGTTCTGGGGATGCTATTTGCCGTAGTCATCGCTTTATGTTCACGCTTTGTCACCGTTGCTCCCGACGGGTATCTTCCTCCAGGGCGGGAGCATAGCGCCCAGGGCAAGGTCTCGAGTTCCCGCGAGGGGGCGCAAGCGGTAGATGGGATCACTTGGAGGGCCATGCTTGGAACCCTTGACTTCTGGCTGCTAGCTGCCGCTTTTGTCTTGGGTCTGATTTCGGGGCTCATGGTCACTAGCCACGCCTCACCTATCGCTCAACAGATGCTGGGGATATCTCCGCAAGCAGCTGGTGTGTTTGTGAGCTACCTCGCCGTAGGCATGGTCATCGGCAAGGTGGGCTGGGGCGCACTTTCTGATCGCGTAGGGCGATTGCCGGTTCTGGTCGCCATCTTGGCGCTGGCCGTGGGCGCCATGTTACTCCTGTGGCGAGGCGGTGGATACGCAGGTGTGGTCACCGGCGTATTTGTAGTGGGTATCTGCTACGGGGGCTTCCTGGCGCTTGTAAGTCCTCTAACGCTTGAGACCTTTGGTCCGAGGGATTTTAACTTCAACTACGGCATTATGTATCTGACGGTGGGTGTTGCCGCGTATGTGGGTCCACGTCTTGCCGCAACAGTAGCTCAGGCTAACAGCGGCGACTATGAGCAGGCTTTCATGGTAGCAGCGGTTCTTGCCGGTATCGGGTTGGGGCTCGCGCTGGCCTACATCGGTTTAAGGTGGCGAAAGACCTGTCGGTCCCTGAACTATCGGTCTTTGGACTGATAGCTAAAAAGCTCTCCGCGCAGCCTTCCCCCAACCTTGTGCTCCCCGCAGAAAGTCAATGAGCCCGAGAGAACGCCAGAAGCTGTGGAGCTGACGATAGCCCAGATTTTCTGCAATACCGTACGCGAATAATGTGAGGGTGTCTTTTAGGGCAGGGTATTTCCTAAACGAGAGATGCTCAAGGAGAAGAGAGCTTGCCGACAGAATTGAACCTAGGAGCATCGCGCTGGCCAGAAAGGAAAGAGCGAGCGGCCAGTCGATCGCGCGAGACACCACTGCTATTGCGACGGCCACGTAGCCTAGCAATTCCACGAAAGGACTAAGGAGCTCAAAAAACATGAAGAAGGGGTAGCCGACCAGTCCTACTTTGCCGTAGCGCGGATTCAAGAAGAGCTGCCGGTTTAGCAGCAAACTCTGGGCCAGGCCTTGCTGCCACCGTCTGCGCTGCCGAGCCAGGCTTCGCAGGTCCTCAGGAACTTGAGTCCAACAAATCGGATCAGGCAAGAAAAGGATGCGGTACGGTTTCTTCTTGTCACAGTAAAACCGGTGCATGCGCAGGACGAGCTCCATGTCCTCTCCGACTGTGTCCGTGCGATATCCTCCGACCTCGATCAGTGCGGTTCGCCGAAAAATCGCAAAGGCTCCGGAAATGATCATAAGAGCTTCCAGCCGCGACCAGCCGAGACGGCCAAACAGGAAGGCTCGTATGTATTCAACGATTTGAAAACGTGCAAGGCGACGTCGAGCCAGCCTTATCTGTTTGACCTCGCCGTTCTCGATTACGCAGTCGTTAGCGGGGATCACGACTCCTCCCACAGCCACTACCCGGTGATCTTCGAGGAAGGGCCGAGTTATTTGGACCATCGACTGCACGTCGATGAGCGAGTCCGCGTCGATATTGCAAACGAGCGGGTGGGAGCTCGCGTTGATGCCAGCGTTAAGCGCGTCAGCCTTGCCGCCTGGTTCCTTGTCCACTACCCGAAGCCCGGGGTGGGTGAGGGAGTCGTAGACAGCGCGAATCGGCTGACAGGGTATGTCGGAACCGACTGGTCTTGTAGTGGGGACTAAGTGAAAAGTGCGCTTGAGTACCTCCATGGTGTCATCGGTTGAGCCGTCGTTCACAACGACCACCTCGAGCTCCGGGTAACGCACGGCAAGCACCGACAACACCGTGTGTTCTATTGTCGTTTGCTCATTGTGGGCGGGGACTATTATGGTCACCGGCTTGTAGAAAGTGGTCTCAAAAACGGTGTTGTAGTCGGTGACGTCCTTTACCTGGACATAGCGTCGAATGGTACGGCCCGCCAGGCCGACGAGAAAAAGGTAAAACCCGTTGACAAGGATGAAGTAAACCAGGAAGAAAACGTTGATGTACAAGAGTGCCGTTTTCATGACTGTGCCCCTCCGGGGCTCTCTGTCTCATCCTGTTCCAGGCTTGACTCGATTGCGGCCAAGGCTTTGGCAGTCTGGGAGCGTACAACCCAGTTCTCATGTTCGAGCAGCGGCTTAAGCAGGGGGATGGCCTTGTTGTCTCGTAGAGCTCCCAGAGCTTTGACGAGGTGGATGACCACTTCGTCGTGAGGAGAGAACATGAGCAGTCGGCGCAGAACGGGGCCGGCCGGTGTGTAACGGAAGAAAGCAAGAAGGTCGACTAGCACAACCTGCGCGGCCACATCGTTGGGATCAATTTCTCTTGTGTGATCGATGTCAGTTGGCTGCTCTGGTCTTCTATTCCCTGCAATGCGCTTGAGTACGTCCGCCAGTATCCGAGTAATTGTTGGGCATACGCCGGGGCCTAGCCGGGAAAGCAGTCCTGCCGCTCCGTGAAGTGTGATAGGGGTCCGGTCGTAGACTGCCCTGAATATGCGGACTACGTAGTCTGGATTTCCAAGCGAGGTGAGTGCATGGGCTGCCGCTAGAACAGCCGCCGGGTCCTTTGAGTCAAGAAGGGTCGCTACCTCTTCGGGGTCGAGAGGCTCCTTTAAGTATGCGAGGGTCCGGGCCGCAGAAGCGCGCTCGAGGTCCTTGCGTGCCTCTCGGAAGCGAGTGTGAAGCCAAGTAGTGACCCCGAGGGCGCGCAAGAGCTGGCGCAGGGAAGCCCAGCTGTCCACTTTCAGTGAGTGGCAATGTTCGTGGAGAAAACGCTGGAAAGCAATTATGTCTTCCTCGGTCTTGAGAGTCCGTCTGATGCGGTTGCGAGCGCACCGTCTTCCGGCTAGAGCGTGGTCCAAAGCCTTTACCCAGAGGCGGATCTGACGCTCCCTCCGCGTGCCGATTCCCCACAGCGATTGCCACACGACTGCAATCAGGAGGCCAAAGAGCGCTGCTGCCTCAACTGCTATGAATATCAGCAGTATTTCTAAGGGTTTTGGTCCCATCCCGGCTTGCTCTCCAAGCTGCTGGTAGGTCTGCGCTTGTAGGCGACGCGCTTTTCAGCTCCTGTGGGCGCCTGCGACGATCCCCTCAAGGTCTATCGGAATCAAGGGTAAGAAAATTGAGGATGTGCGCTAAGCGCAGGCGGCTAGCCTAGGGGTGGGTGCTCTCTTGGGTAGAACTCGCCGGGGAGGTCGAGTTCTGTCTGGCTCGCGTGGAGCGCATTTGGTGGGTTTTTGTCAGTTCTGCACCAAACAAGACCGTCTGTGCGGAGTAGTACATCCAAAGCATGACGGCGGCAAGACTTCCGGCGGCGCCAAACACCGAGTTGATCCCGGCTTGGCCGAGGTAGAGCCCCACTGCGTAGTTGGCGATGGCAAAGAGCACAGCTGTTGTGCCTGCTCCGACAAGAATGTGTCGCCAAGGGGTATGTGCGTTTGGAAATACTCGGAAGATCACCGCCACAAAGAACATCACTACGAGCAGAGAGAAAACAACAGTGCCCAGACGCAAGAGCGACCCTGGGACGGGAACGTATTCTGTAAAGCGACTGACGAGGGCGCTTACTATCGCGTTCGCGAGCATTGTAGCCAGGAACATAAAGCCAACTACGAGCACCAACAACAAATCAACCAACTTGGTGATGACGTAGCCCCTGACCCTTCCCTTTGCTCTGGGAGGTACATCCCATATTTCATCAAGCGCGTCCCGAGTTGCTCCGACAACTCGGGACGCGCCGAACATCAGGAGCAGTACTGACAGGATGATCGCAGGGATAGAACCTCGACCTGTGTAGGCCTGTGCAACCACAGACTCAATGAACCCGGCGTACTTGGCTCCAAGAAGGTCACTTGCGCGCTCTACGATCAGCCCCTCAACTGCGTCGCGGCCAAACCAGTAGCCAGCAATGGTCACGAGAATGACTAGCAAAGGGGCAAGGCTAAAGATTCCGTAAAAAGCAATCGCTGCAGCATTCTTGCTGGCCTTGTGCGCAAGCCAGCCGTTACCAGCTTCGCCCAGTAGGCCGCCGACGCTTGCGGCCGCGCGGCCTACTGCCATTGCCACTCGTCTAAGCCAGGACCTTAGCTGTTTGCACCTTTGCAAGTCACCAAGAGCTTTACACTGGGGAGAGATTACCTTCGTGGGACTGTCAGGGCTCTGACCTACCCCCAGGAATGAGGTTCTTCACCGTACTTGCTCTTTCTCTGGCGGTTTTTAGGCCGGCGTCAATTGCCTCGGTTGCCCGTGCCTTGGCTTCTGATGCCAGCAGCTCTGCCTCTTCGGGCACAGCGGATAGCGAGCTTAGGAGACTTCTGCCGGTTCTCTTGGAGGCGCGCCAGGCTAGGTAAGCGACGCCCCCAACTATTCCAGTCAGCAGTACTCCAACTGTGACTGCGACCCAGCGGAGAAATTTCTTCATCAGCCCCCCTTTCCTTGTCCCCTTTTAGGGATTCACTTGGAAATGTACCATCGTGTCGCTCAAGTTTCCCTGCGATGAAACTTACAGAACACAATAGATTGTCTGGCTTTCCAGACAAAGTGTAGCTCGCAAAGGAGATAACGGATGCCTTACCCTCATCTTTTTGCGCCGCTAGTCGTCGGCAGGCGCGAAATGAAAAACCGCATCATGTGCGCTCCTATGGTTTTCGGTGCCGTGGTCTTCTTCCCGTCCATCGCCTCCCGTGCATATCGCAAAATTGAGGCAGCGGCTAAGGGCGGTGCCGCCAAAGTGTGCGTGGGCGAAACCAGTGTCAACCATGAGGACGCCGAACGGATGCCTTTTGATCCGATCGACTTTGGAAGCCCTTCGGGTCCAAAGTTTGAGGCTATCAGGCGTTATGCCGAGTTGATCAAGAAGCACGGGGCGATTGCTCTCATCGAGTTGTCTCACGCTGGTGCGGAGAAGAAACCTCTGCCTGGTCAGCCTAACCCGTGGGGCCCTTCGGCGTACGTGCGTCAGGATGGGCAGCAGGTCGACGCTATGGATCAGTCCATGATGGCCAAGGTCTGCAGCGACTTTGCTACAGCGGCTCTGTACATGAGGGAGGCAGGCTTTGACGGGATTCTGGTCCATGCCGGACATGGTTGGCTGCTGTCGCAGTTCCTGTCGCCGCTTTGGAACAAGCGGACGGATGAATTCGGAGGTAGCCTGGAGAATAGGGCTCGTTTCCCGCTTGCGGTTTTCAGAGCCATCCGCAAAGCAGTGGGACCGGATTTCCTAATTGAAGCTCGGCTTAATGGACGGGACGGAGTGCCGGGAGGAATCGAGCCGGACGAGGTGGGGCAGTTTGTCCACATGCTGGAGGGCATCGTAGATACGGTGCACATATCGGTGGGTCTGTATAACAATCCAGTGCGGACAAACCAGTTCTCATCCATGTTTGCCCCTCATGCCTGCAATGCCGAGTTGTCGGCCATTGTTAAGAAATACACGAACATGCCTGTTGGTGTTGTAGGCGGCATCAACTCTCCAGACCTGGCAGAGAGCATTATCGCTCAGGGCAAGGCTGACTATGTTGTCTTGGGTCGGCAAATGATCGCCGATCCGGAATTTCCCAACAAGGCTTTGGACGGCCGAGAGCGCGAGATCAGACGCTGTGTGCGCTGTTACACCTGTTTTCCCGGTAGTCCCGAAGCCGGCTACGTCATTCCTGACAATGGCCAGCCTATGATCGAGAAGGTAGGCAGCTGTGCTATCAATCCCGTGGCAAATCTGCCCGTGCCTCCGGAGGATTTCCCCAAACCGGCGGCTTCCCGCAAAGTGCTCGTGATCGGAGGTGGCCCAGCCGGAATGCAGGCGGCAATTACAGCGGCTGATCGTGGTCACCGGGTCACGCTGGTGGAGCAGGCTCATAAGCTCGGCGGCATCCTCAAATTCACTGACAACGACGTGTGCAAGGAAGATCTGCGGAATTTCAAAGACCTGCTTGTCTACGAAGTAGAGCGGCGCAACATAGACGTTCGGCTGGGTGTCACAGCTTCGCCTGCCACCATTGAGGAAGAAAAACCCGAGGCTGTAGTTCTGGCTCTCGGATCTGTGCCTCTCGCTCCGCCGATTCCGGGGATTGAACACGCTCTACACGTGCTCGCCGTGTACGAGGAGGGGCGCTCTTTGGGGCGGAGAGTGGTGGTAGTGGGCGGTGGTCTTGCGGGCTGCGAGACGGCGCTGCGTTTAGCCAAGACAGGCCACGAGGTGACAATCGTGGAGATGCTTGACCGGGTGGCAGCTGAGTCCTATGGGATGTACCGGGAGGCGCTCTTGTTGGAGATGGAGCGTGTGGGAGTAGCGACCATCACCAGCATGCGTTGTGTGGAGATGGCGCCGGACGGGGTCCGGTTGGAACCGGCAACGTGCGTAACCGAGGGCGATAACGCTATGGATACCAAAGAGCAGAGCAGCCTCTGGCTTGAGGCTGACACTGTGGTCTACGCGCTGGGCATGTGTCCAGTCGATACTTCAGAGCTAAAAAGGGCGGCGGGCGAGATACCCTGTTTTGAGATCGGCGATTGTGCCCGTCCTGGGCGAGTAGACGCAGCTATAAAGCAGGGCTTTCTAGCAGCGATGAACATTCTATAGGCTTGGCACCTCTGGCGAGACTCACGGTGCTGCCCGAGGTTGTCCTTTGCTCAGCCCAACATGCGGGTGAATCGGACCGGGCTGTGGGCGGTGTGCTGCTGGCCACTAGCAACAGTGGCCTGATTCTTTACTTTGTTCTTACTCTCCCGGCAATACGATTCCGGCAAACGTGGCGGTTCCAATGGGGCCGCCCCTGCTCTCAAAGCAGCCTGGTGACTATCCGCTGAGGAGGAAAATTGTGAAGAAAAGGGCGCCCGTCACACAACTGCTACAGAAGGCACTGGGGCTTGTCTTCTGTGTCCTTGTGATATCTGGGACGCTGGCATCCTGTAGCCCGGGTGATCACAGTGGAACTACTTCTCCATCGGTCTCTGGTCAAGTCACCTCGTCTGCAGCAACGGCATCTTCCTCATCATCTGTACAGACCGGGAGCGGGCAAACCATGGGCCCTCCTCCGGGTGCGCAACCGGGTGCAACTCTTCCCGGGGGCGGTAATGCCACAGTGCAGACCGGGACAGGCGCGTATGTCCTTAAGGATGGCGAGACGCTCACTGGGGGTACATACACATCGACAAACAGCGATGAGAATGCCATCCGAGCGGAAGGTGACATCACGGCAACACTGGACAATGTCACAGTGCAAAAGACCGGCGGCTCGGCATCTAGCAACGAAGCGAGCAGTTTCTACGGACTAAACTCCGCCATCCTGGCCTTGGGTGGTGCCACTCTCAATATCAACGGCGGTACGGTGACAGCAACCGCTGAAGGGGCAAACGGTGTGTTCGCTCACGGACAGGACACCACTATCAGGATCACAGGCACAGTTGTGAATGTGTCTGGAGGCAACGCTGGAGGGATTGAGGTCTCAGGCGGCGGAACAATGTACGCCACCAACCTAACGGTGAACGCAAGCGTAAAGGCGGCCATACGAAGCGACCGGGGCGGGGGCAAGCTGGTGGTGGACGGAGGGACATATTCCACCAGCGGGAGTACTGGCGCGCCAGCAATCTACAGCACGGCTGACATCACAGTAAAGAATGCAACTTTGACCGCCAACGATTCCGAAGCTGTTGTGGTTGAGGGTCTAAATTCGGTGACGCTGGTCGACTGCGACGTGACGGGCAACATGAAGGGTGTCTACAGCAAGAATGACACTAGCGAGAATATTCACAACGTAATGCTCTACCAGAGCATGTCGGGGGACGCGGAGCAGGGCACAAGCTCTTTCACCATGACGGGCGGGAGCCTCGTGTCTAGGAACGGCGATATGTTTTATGTCACAAACACGTCAAGCATCATCAGGATGAGTGGCGTGCGGCTCACACTGGCTGAGGGGACCTACCTCTTGCGGGTGTCCGGTAACACCAGTCCGAGGGGCTGGGGCGCGTCTGGGGCGAATGGCGGGACATGCAAGTTCATACTGGCCGGGCAGACCGCGGCTGGCGACATCCTGGTCGACGAGATTTCGCAGCTCTACATGAACATCACCGACTCTTCCACCTACGTGGGCGCGATCAACTCGCATGGAACAAGGGCGGGCGCAGTGTCTGTCACACTGGATTCGACTAGCAAGTGGATTATGACTGGAGACAGCTACATCACGGAGTTCACAGGCGACCTGAACAATGTTGTGACAAACGGCCACACGCTTTATGTCAACGGGAGACCCATGGGCTAGCTCTCTCACGGCGTCGTCTCTCACCCGCGGTGATCTCAAAGGCGCCGGGAGTGAACATGCGTAGGAGCGGAGAGGGGGGGATTCGAACCCCCGGGACCGGTTGCCCGGCCCAACGGTTTTCGAGACCGCCGCATTCAACCACTCTGCCACCTCTCCACGCGCAGGCAGCCAGGGGAAGAGCCTTCTTCCGGTGAGCTGCGCAGAGTGGATTGTAGCCGATTACTCGCTGAAGGTGGAGATCTCTAAGATCTCTAACAAAGGTGGGCAGTGTTGTCTCGCTCGGGCTTTCGGAGCACTGGAATTCTACCGACTCTGCCTCCGGGGTGGCTTGCCCCATCCCGAAGTCTTATTCGCTGCACCGCTTCAACCAGGAGACAGGCCGACAGGGCCGGCAAAACCATTGAGTTAAACAGGGTAGCCAAAATGTCCCTCCGCTTGTAGGCGAAGGTGCGGGTAGGAGTGGTGGGCCTTCGCCCAAGACAGATCGCCCACGTACTTAGGGGCGTAGAGCTGCTGCGTCGCCTAAGTTGTGGGCTGCGCCGAAAAAAGGCGCAAGCTGTTAGCGATCAGTCCGCCTGCGACCTGCGCAAAACACTCCTTCTACCAGGCGCAATAGCCACCATCTATGACCAGCTCGGTGCCGGTAACGAACTTAGACTCATCCGAGGCCAAGTAGAGCACGCCGTAGGCTACATCGAGGGGCTCTCCGTACTCTCCCAGTGGCAGCCGGCTCTTGATACGTGCGTGAAATTTTTCTGGTCCCTCGGTAGAGTTCTTTCCCACACTCTCGAGCATAGGTGTCCAGATCCAGCCGGGGTGTACCGAATTGCACCGGATCTTGTCGGCTGCATAGCAGATAGCGTCCGATTTCGTCATGAGGCGCACGGCGCCCTTGGCGGCGTGGTAGAGGAACGGAGGAGGTACGTCCATCCCGCCTACAATTCCATACACGGAGGAAATGTTGACAATGCTTCCGCCACCGCTCTTCTTCATGTACGGCACAGCGTGCTTGGTGCAAAGGAACACCCCCTTGGCGTCAACCGCGAGTATCTTGTCCCATTCCTCCACAGTGATTTCGTGGGTAGGAAGCGGCTTGCCAGTAATACCTGCGTTGTTTACCAGGATGTTGATTGCGCCGAACGTGGCAAACACGTGGGCACAGACCTGTCTCACCTCGTCCTCGTTTGTGACGTCCATGTGGTAGTACTTGGCAACGCCGCCGCTCTGGTTGATCTCGTCCGCAACTAGCATCCCGAGTTCGTCTTGAATGTCGGTGACGGCCACCTTCGCTCCTTCTTTCGCAAGCAGCTGGCAGGTGGCTTTACCTAGACCGCTTGCGCCCCCGGTCACGATAGCTACCTTGTCTTGGACTCTCCCCATTGGCTTACCCTCGCCAGTTCTGTCAAGTTCGGTTTACATCGGAATCGATTCCGGCGCTAGAGCATATCTCGCTCGCGACGGGTCACAAAGAAGTCTCGCAGGAGGGCAGCAGCCTCACGAGCCATCACGCCAGCCCGAACCTGGGGCTGATGGTTAAGCGCGGGGTGATCTACGATGTTGAAGATGGTTCCAGCTGCTCCTGCCTTGGGGTCGTCGGCTCCGTATACCAGCCTCTTTATTCGGGCAAGAACTATAGCTCCTGCACACATTGGGCAAGGTTCGATGGTGACGTAGAGAGTAGCGTCTTTGAGCCGCCATCCGCCAACTATCGCAGCAGCATCACGGAGCACGAGCATCTCGGCGTGAGCGGTGGGATCTCGCCGGCGCTCGCGTTCGTTCCCTCGTTGGGCAAGAATCTCGCCGTCTACGACTATCACGGCCCCTACTGGGACTTCGCCTCTCAGCGCTGCGCGCCTGGCTTCTTCGAGCGCCACGGCCATGTAACGGTAGTCGTCGTCGTGGGTTCTTTCGATCATTTTCCTAGAAGCGGGATCCTAGTGATGGCGTTGGTAATTGCACTTCCAAGCGCAATGGTGCCGTCATTTGACTGGCGGCAGCTCGTCGAGTCTCTGCACCTCGCTTACTCGACCATCTGCATACACAATGCGGAGACTGCGAACCGTGTCTTCCCGAATGTCAAGATGTATGGCTGCCACTCGGTCTTGCACTGCGGCGAACTGTATCTGGTAGCTGGTCACAGTGAACTTGCGAAACACTACATAGGCCACACAAGCAATCACAATAAGTGCGCCGACTGTCGCAGGTATGACCATTGATTTCCTCCGCCTTCGGGTTGCTCAAGTGTAGTTCAAGCATAACGGATGGAGCGGACGGCATGAAGACGGGTGGCAACCGCAAGACAAGTCAACCGTAGCACAGGTGTTATGGCTGCGGGAGCCGTAGAACCCCAAACCTTATGGGCAAACACAAAAAAGCGAGCCCCGAGCGAACTCGCTTTGCGTCTTTGTTTTATTCTCACTTCGCACCCGCTTCACTGTACTTCGCGGCGATTTACCTCCGCGGTTCCTCCACGGGGCCCCTTGTGAGAATCAGAGACGCTGCGTCTGAACTCTCGGGACTCTGCTACCAGAGTACGGGGTTCCAGTAGCGTTGTCAAGCGCCTCATGCAGAGTGCGTTCAGAAAAATCATGCTTGTTGCGCACAGCGCGAGCGGCCAAGAAAATCCGCCCAGAGCGGCCGGGAAGGCAGCCGGCTGAACCCGGAGAGACCGGGCATCAGCAGGCTAAAATTGCTCTGCGGACGCGGAACCAAGCCCCACCAGCTCAATGTCCGAGTGATAGCTTTGTAGAGACCTCACTAGTGGGCGGCCTTCGGCGACGGCGCGGCGGCGCGCTGCAATACCGGCAGCGGCCGCCGCCGCGGCGACGGTGGTTGTGATATACGGGACCTTGTACCTAATGGCCGCTTTCCGTATGTACGAGTCGTCCTGGGTGCTCGATTTTCCTGCTGGCGTGTTTACAACTAGTTGGATTTCCCCGTTCTTGATGGCGTCCTCAATGTTTGGACGGCCTTCGTAGATCTTCAGGATGGGCTGCGAAGGAATCCCGTGGTCAGCCAGGAAGCGGTGGGTTCCAACAGTAGCTCGGATAGTAAAGCCGAGTTGATGAAACTCTCGGGCTGCTTTAAGGACGGTGTCCTTGTCCTTCTGGCGATCGTGCTCCGCAATAGTCATGAGTACTGTACCTGCCAACGGAAGAGTTTGTCCAGCTGCCTCCTCTGCCTTGGCGTAAGCTAGACCAAAGGAGTCCGCCAGACCGAGCACTTCTCCAGTGGAGCGCATCTCGGGACCCAGAACCGGGTCAACCTCGGGAAACATGTTGAAAGGCAAGACAGCCTCTTTGACCCCGAAATATCTCACCTTGCGCTTCTTTAGGCCGAGCTCGTTCAGTTTTGCTCCCAACATCAGCCGAGTGGCCAATGCCGCCATCTGCACATTGCATACCTTGCTTACAAGAGGCACTGTGCGTGAGGCGCGTGGATTGGCTTCAAGAACGTAAACCGTATCATTCCAAATTGCGTACTGGATGTTCATCAATCCCACCACGCCCAGCTCTACTGCGATCCGGCGCGTGTACTCTTCGATCGTATCGAGGTGCTTCTGCGGGATCGTGACCGGCGGGATAACGCAGGCCGAGTCTCCAGAGTGTATTCCAGCGTATTCAATGTGCTCCATTACGGCAGGCACAAACGCGTCAGTTCCATCCGAGAGAGCGTCGGCCTCGCACTCGAGGGCCTTTTCCAGGAACTTGTCAATCAGGATAGGCCGCTCAGGAGTTACGTCGACAGCCGCCTTCACATACTCGATTAACATGTCTTCGTCGTGGACGATTTCCATGCCTCTTCCGCCCAACACATAGCTGGGTCGCACAATGAGTGGATATCCGATTCGCTTGGCCACCTCGCGTGCTTCTTCGACAGAGCTCGCGGTGCCAGCCTCTGGCATGGGAATGCCCAAGCGAACCATCATTTCCCTAAACCGGTCGCGATCCTCGGCTAAATCGATTGTCTCAGGTGAGGTCCCGAGTATGCGGACGCCGGCTTTTTCTAGTTGACGAGCAATGTTAAGCGGAGTCTGCCCGCCGAATTGCACGATGACGCCCAAGGGCTGCTCTTTTTCATAGATGGCGAGAACGTCCTCCACCGTGAGAGGCTCAAAGTAGAGCTTGTCGGACGTGTCGTAATCGGTGGACACCGTCTCTGGGTTGCAGTTGACCATGATGGACTCATAACCCGCTTCCCTAAGGGCAAACGCGGCGTGCACGCAGCAGTAGTCAAACTCTATCCCTTGGCCAATGCGGTTGGGCCCACCGCCGAGCACCATCACTTTCGGGCGATCGCTCACAGGGATTGTGTCGGGTGCGTTATACGTGGAGTAATAGTAAGCGGCGTCTTTCACCCCGCTAACCGGCACCGCATGATATCCATGGCGCAAGCCCAAAGCCAGTCGCTGACTGCGAACCGCTTCTTCGCTTACTCCAAGCAGCTTGGCGAGGTAGGCGTCGGCAAAACCGTCTTTCTTAGCTCGGATAAGGAGATCGTCTGGAAGGACGGCTCCGGGCACGCAGCTCTCGATGGGCTTACCCACAGTGTCATGCGGCTCTGCGGGCGGTCGCTGGCTTCCCTGGTCTTCTGCCGCTCGCCGGTAGGATAGGATTTCCTCCTCCAACTGCACCAGCTCCCGCATCTGCTCGATGAACCAGGGCTTGATGTGTGTCTTTGCGTACAGGGCTTCCGTTGTAGCCCCTTTGCGGAGCGCTTCATACATGATGAACTGCCTCTCGCTGGTGGGCTCGTTGAGTAAGGTCATAAGCTCATCCAGGGACCTGCGGTGGAAGTCTTTGGCAAACCCCAGGCCATAGCGGCCGATTTCAAGCGAGCGGATAGCCTTTTGCAGGGCCTCTTTGTAGGTCTTGCCGATGGACATGACCTCGCCCACAGCTCTCATCTGGGTGCCAAGTTTGTCTTGTGCTCCCGGGAACTTCTCAAACGCCCACCGTGCAAACTTTACGACCACGTAGTCTCCGGAAGGAGTGTATTTTTCAAGCGTGCCGTCTCGCCAGTAGGGGATCTCGTCTAGGGTTAGACCTCCAGCAAGCAACGAGCTCACAAACGCGATGGGGAAACCGGTGGCTTTGGAAGCTAAAGCTGAGGAGCGGGAGGTTCGCGGGTTTATCTCAATGACCACAACCCGTCCCGTTTTTGGATCGTGAGCAAATTGAATGTTGGTTCCCCCGATCACTCCGATGGACTCGACTATTGCATAAGAATAATCCTGCAATTTTCGTTGCAGAGCAGGGTCTATCGTCAGCATGGGCGCAACGCAGAAGCTGTCGCCAGTGTGAACACCCATGGCATCAACATTCTCGATAAAGCACACCGTAATGATTTGGTTCTTGGCGTCGCGCACAACCTCGAGCTCGAGCTCTTCCCAGCCAAGTACTGATTCTTCGACCAATATCTGCCCCACGAGACTAGCCCGGATGCCTCTCTCGGCCACAACTTGGAGCTCCTCCCGGTTATAGACTAGGCCGCCGCCAGTGCCACCGAGGGTGTATGCAGGCCGTATCACTACTGGGTACCCAAGCTCCGCGGCCACCTCGGCTGCTTCCTCTACCGAGTAACACGTTTTGCTGCGCGGCATCTCGATTCCCAGCCGAGCCATCGTTTCCTTAAAGGCCAGTCTGTCTTCGCCGCGTTCGATCGCGTCTGGACCCACGCCTATGATCTTGACCCCGTACTGGTCAAGGACGCCGGATCGATAAAGCTCCGACGAAAGGTTTAGGCCGGACTGTCCACCTAAGTTAGGCAGCAGCGCATCGGGCCGCGAGTCCGCGATTATCTGCGCAAGCGTTGCTGCATTCAGGGGCTCGATATAGGTCTCGTCGGCCATAACTGGGTCGGTCATGATGGTGGCAGGGTTGGAGTTGACCAACACAATCTTGTAGCCCAGTCTGCGCAAAGCTTTGCACGCCTGTGTCCCGGAGTAGTCAAACTCGCAAGCCTGACCAATGACTATCGGACCCGAGCCGATAATCAGGACTTTGTGTATATCCGGGCGCTTGGGCACGCATGCTCCTTTCTGTGAAAGATACGAGGGTCTTGACGCTAGCCCGGTAGCGTAGCTCGTACTACAATTTAAAGCAAGGTTTGTCGTGGCTCTCCACGAGCGTGCGCGGGTGGCGAGGCATGACGCTTGAGTTTGTTTGTCCGGGGGGTTGTCGTCATGTTGTCGCCACTGGTGCATGTGGTGGCTTCATCATCTGGCGGACCGAAGTTCCTCCTGCATGCTGCCCGTTCCCCACCGATTTGTAATCCCTAGGCAGTTCCTTCTCTTGAGGTTCTCTTGGCCTAGCTACTTGCGTTGCGTGCTAGAGGTAGTGCTAGGCCGACCCTTGGGGAGGGGTAGCTATGAAGACTCGATCCTCCAACGAGAGCGGACGGCTCACCTGCAGACATGTACCTCACCTCTGGCTGGCTGGATGTCTAATGCTGGCTATTTGCCTAATGTTTGCGTTAGCTGCGGCCGTGTCAGCCGTAGGGGTCTTTCCGGATGTTGACCCCTTGCATCCATATCATGGAGCTGTCAGAGAGCTTGCTATGTTAAACGTCATTAAGGGCTACTCCAACGGAAACTTCGGCCCTGAGGATCCCGTTACTAGGCAGCAGTTCGCAAAAATGATTGTCAAGACCGCTGGCTACGAGGTTCCAGCGGACATAGTATGTCCCTTTGGTGACGTCGCCGCCCAACAAGGGAACGATCCGCTTTATCCCTCTAAATATGTTGCTGTCTGCGCAGCCCACGGCATCACCGTGGGAAAGACACCGACAAAATTTGATCCGTACGGCCAGATTACCCGGTACCAGGCCATAAGCATGGTGGTGACGGCGGCGGATGACCTGCAGCCTCAGCTACTTCCCGCGCCACCGCCGGAGTGGGAGTCGGAGAGCGGGTGGACCACTGATCCAACTCACGGAGCCAACGTAGCCCGGGCGGAGTATGGCGAGTTGCTCGCAGGTCTCGATTTTGCCTCCGATCCTTACGGGCCCATAACGCGCGGCGAGGTAGCCCAAATTCTCCACAAGCTCATTGCGCGGCTCACCTACGCCTCGAATCCTCTGCGGAGCATCCTCTTCTTGGGATTCAATACGCAGCAACCGCCGCTTGACAACGCAAAGGTGCGTTTGGCCTTGTCGCTGGCGCTAGACCGGCAGGCCATCTCGACGGCCTCGGGAATTCCTGGAGCTTCTCCAGCAACCGGCTGGTTGGCAGCGGGGATTCCTGGGTTTGCCGACATCAACCAAGGCTTCCTGCAGCCCACCGCCCAGTTGGCGCAAGCCGCGGCTGCCCTTGCCAGCGCTGGGTATCCGAACGGAGCTGGATTGCCCGAAATCAAAATACAAGTGATGCAGGCGCACCAGGCGCTGGCAAACCTGGTAAAAAGCCAGTGGGGGGCTATCGGGGTTAGTGCGACGGTTGTTGTTGTTCCCTGGAACGAATATTGGCCTCTACTCGGCAGTGGAACCGATCTGTACGTCTTCAGGCTTGGCTGGATTGCGGACTTCAACGATCCGTATGAGTATTACGGTCTTCTGCGGACCGGAAGCACCTGGAACTTCACTCGGTGGTCTAATGAAACGTTTGATCAACTTCTAGACCAGGCCCTTGCTGCCTCCTCGGAGGCAGACGCTTTGGCTGTTTACCAGCAGTTGGAAAAGATGATTACCGAGGAGGAAGTTCCTGTTGCTCCTCTGTATTGGTTCTGAGATGTCGGGGCGCGGGGCGGCATAAGCCGCCCCGCGCCCTCAATTGCGCCCGTCTGGATTTTGAACTTGGCATTTCTTTGGGATTTCCGCGTCGTTACCCTAGCAGCTAATCGCTCAAGTCCCCGTGTCCGCCGTGTCCAACTTACTTGCTGCTCGATATGACCTGCCTCGCAACAGATAGTTCCGGGGCTTTGTCTGAACAATGATTGTCAATTGGGTCGGTTATTTGCTGAAGGCTTGTCCCAATCCTGTCGATGTAGTAGATAGAAGCGATCAATTTAGATGGCACGTCTCATCCTGGTCCTGGGGTCGCCCCTACGCAGCGCCTGGTGACCGTGGCCAAGTATGCGGCGTCAGTTCACCAGGAGGTAAACTCATGCGGGCTCTTGCACTACTTTTGTTGACGTGGTCCACGCTCGTCGTCGCCGCTTGCGACGTTACCGTTGTGGACAAGCCCACAGCTAGCACTGATTCATCGACTGCTTCGGTAACCCAGTTGACACCTCGGCCGAGCTCGTCGAGTCCGTCTCTCGCTCCAACTTACCCGCAAATCGATCAGCTGGGAGAAATAGGGCAGTCTGACTTTTACTTGCTGCTTGCGCCTCGTCACGGACTTTGGGGCTACATGGATAGAACAGGAGCGTGGGTAATTGAGCCTCAATTCAGTTCTGCCTTTTGGTTCAGAAGTGGGCTTGCCGGTGTGAAGACTGTCGATGGATATTGGGGCTTTATTGACATGTTGGGCTCCTGGGTTATAAAGCCCAGTTTCAAAGAAATCTCCTGGTTTCAGGAAGGATTGGCCCCGGTGCTCCACAACAACGGCTTGTGGGGCTATATAGACGTCGGAGGTTCTTGGGTTATTGAACCGCAGTTTCGCTGGGCGGGTCGTTTTTCCGATGGTCTTGCTCCCGTTCAAGCTGAGAACGGCCTGTATGGCTACATAGACGGAAGTGCCTGGGTGATAGAACCCCAGTTTACCTGTGCCTACTGTTTCTCAGAAGGCTCAGCCGCTGTGGAAGTTGAAGCCAATCTCTGGGGCTACATTGACCGGACAGGTTCATGGCTCATCAAACCCCAGTTTGGCGGTGCGGATTGGTTCACCGAAGGTCTAGCGCCCGTGCAAGCTGAGAACGGTCTCTGGGGGTACATAGACGGAAACACCTGGGTCATAGAACCCCAGTTTGTTGACGCTTACTGTTTCTCAGAGGGGCTTGCTGGCGTGAAGGCCGAGAACGGTTTGTGGGGCTATATAGACAAAAACAGTTGGGTTATTGAGCCGATATTCGCTGAGGTAGATTGGTTTCATCGGGGTATCGCCGCTGTGCGGGATGAGACTGGGCTCTGGGGCTTCATAGATAGGTCCGGCCGAATGTTGTGGCTTGAGCAGTAGGCGCTTGGTGTCGGTTGTCCGATGCGCCAGTTGTAACCTACCAGCACAGACAACCTGCGAGGACCCGAGTGACTCTTGTCAGAAAACACGCGTCGCAAAGCAAAACCTTAACGCGCCTGGCAGGACTCGAACCTGCGACCTTTGGTTTCGTAGACCAACGCTCTATCCGGCTGAGCTACAGGCGCACGCTGGCGGAGAAGGAGGGATTCGAACCCTCGACAGGAGCATTCACTCCTGCACTCGCTTAGCAGGCGAGCGCCTTCAGCCACTCGGCCACTTCTCCGCTGCCCGGACGCTCCGGCAAACAGCTAGGCGATATTCTAGCAGAGCCGTCGCTCTTTGACCCTAGGAGCTGTTCTCTATTGCAGTACTTGAGTAAGAATCAGAAGAAGCGCTTGCACTTGGACCGGGCGGCTGTCCGAAAGGGTAAAGCTTTAGCATGCTGATTGCGAGATTGGGCATTAAAGTAATTGACGCCTTTCTTGCCCGCATCTACAGGATTCGGGTCTTTAGCGACAAGCCCGAGTGCATTCTTAAAGTCAGTAGGTCCAGGGCTTCTCGAGAAGTAGTTCTGAAGGATAAGACGCGCATTTTGCCTGGCGACCGTCTCATCGAGATTCACTTTTGGAATGAACGGGTGGCCGCGCTAGGGCGCGACAATGGGGAAAACGCAAGCGGCGTCTCAGGCGACGTCGGGCTAGCGTGGGCAGCCCGGTTCATCCGTTGCCTATTAAGTTCTCTATGTTTGCTTGCGCAGTGGGCCGAAGAAAGGCCGCAGTGGCGTGAATATGTAGCGATCCATGGCACGCTGGGCTTCATTCCCGCTCATCAAGTGGAGGCTCTTAGGCATCGGGCGCAGTGCCTAGGGTTAGATCTTGTGCCTCGGGAAACACCGCGCTTGCGTTTTTGGACCAGCGGTTTTTGGACGGCACTTTGGGCTTGGTGGTTGATGGGAGCATTCAACCCGGACAGCCAGCGCGGCAAGCGCCTGCGCGATATGAGCATCGTTGACTTGTGGGTGAGTCGGTCTGCTCTGGTTGGTCTTTGTCGGCAAGCTGGTAGAATCCCCGACAAATCGAATACTTGGAGGACACGTTCAGCGATGGCAGAAAACGAGCGTCCGCACATACGTCCCAAAAACGGTTGCTTTGGATCTGGCCCCTGCGCTAAACGCCCTGGCTGGAGTCCCGCGGTGCTTGAAAATGCTCTTGTGGGTCGTTCGCATCGATCCAAGGCGGGGCGTGCTCGCATTAAGGAAGTTCTCGACCGCTCACGCAAGCTCCTTGGTTTGCCTGCAGATTACCTCATAGGATTAGTGCCGGCGTCGGACACGGGTGCGGTGGAGATGGCCCTCTGGTCATTGCTCGGCGCGCGGGGCGTAGACGCACTAGCCTGGGAAAGTTTTGGTGAAGCCTGGGTTACCGACATAACTAAGCAGCTTAAACTTCCCGACGTCCGCGTCTTTAGAGCCGACTACGGCCAGCTCCCCGATCTGTCACAGATTGACTGGACTCGTGACGTGGTCTTCACCTGGAACGGGACCACCTCGGGGGTAAGAGTCCCGGATGGGGAGTGGATTCCCCAAGAGCGCGAGGGTCTTGCCATCTGCGATGCCACCTCGGCGGTTTTTGCCATGGATGTGCCGATAGCCAAGCTGGACGTTATCACCTACTCGTGGCAGAAAGTGTTAGGGGGTGAGGCTCAGCACGGAATGCTAATCCTGAGCCCCCGCGCGGTTGAGCGTCTGGAAAGCTATCAGCCTCCGTGGCCGCTACCAAAGATCTTCCGCATGACAAAGGGTGGGAAGCTGATGGAGGCCATCTTTGAGGGCGACACCATCAACACGCCCTCCATGCTCTGCGTAGAGGATGCTCTGGATGGCCTGCGCTGGGCCGAGGAAATTGGCGGTCTTCCGGAACTCATCAGGAGAAGTGAAGCAAACCTTGCGGCGGTTACGGCCTGGGTAGAACAAACTCCGTGGGTGGAGTTTCTCGCTGAAGATCCACGCATCCGGTCGTGCACGTCCATCTGTCTTAAGATCGTGGATCCCTGGTTTGTGGACCTTGCTCCTGAAGAGCGGGCCAAGGTCGTCAAGGCTATCGTGGGACTGCTTGAGGAGGAAGACGTGGCCTATGACGTCGCCTCCTATCGCGAGGCGCCGCCCGGGCTTCGCATCTGGGGCGGTGCCACAGTGGAACGCTCGGACCTGGAGGCGCTATTCCCCTGGCTTGACTGGGCCTACGAAGAAGTCAAGCAGAAATGGCAGGGTAGGCTGCAGTCTTAACAGCCGCAGGCTTTACCCGGCATAGGTTGGGTGCGTGTGGCAGACGAGAGGCGTTCAACACGCCGCAGGTGAGCGGCGGTTCTGTCCTAATCTGCGTCGCACTGCCTTTTCGGCCTCGATGATTAAGTGGATGGCGAAAGAGGCAGCCAGAATCCGTGCCCATGTCTTCACCGGCAAAGGAGCAGTCTGGAAAAGTGTGTTCATGGCTGGTAGGTACGTGTACAGGAGTTGTAGCCCAATCATCACGGCTACGCCTCCCACCAGTACACGGTTTCCACGGAGCCCGGTTCGCCATGAGGCCAAGCTAAGGGAGCGGCAGTTAAACAGGTAAAAGAGCTCACCAAAAACAAAAACATTGTTCGCGACCGTGCGAGCCTCTGCCAGGCTATGCCCGGTACGTTCTGCATACTCATATAGCCCGAAAGCGGCTGCCAAGAGGAGAGCCCCCACTATGACGATTCTCCCCACTAAGACTCGGTCAAGAATGGGGGCTTTGGGATCGCGCGGGGCCCGCTCCATTATTCCCGGCTCTTTGGATTCAAAAGCGAGCCCCAGTCCTAACAGTACGGCGGTCGTCATGTTTATCCACAAGATCTGAACCGGCAGGATTGGCAGGGCTACTCCAGCAAATATCGCCGCCATGATTACCAGGCCCTCGCCCAGGTTCGTGGGCAAAGTCCAGGTGATGAACTTCTTCAGATTGTCAAAGACCCCCCGGCCTTCTTCAACAGCTGCTTCGATGGTGGCGAAGTTATCGTCGGTTAGGATCATGTCGGCGGCTTCTTTGGCCACTTCGGTTCCCGCTATGCCCATGGCTATCCCGATGTCCGCTTGCCGCAAGGCGGGTCCATCGTTTACGCCGTCGCCGGTCATAGCCACCACGTGGTCTTGACTCTGGAGAGCGGTAACAAGGCGAAGTTTCTGCTCTGGGGTCACGCGCGCAAACACGTATGTCTCGTCTGCCACTTTGGCCAGTTCTTCGTCGGTAAGTGTCGCTAGATCTGCCCCGGTGGCGACCTTGATCTCGGTGGGGGTAGCGCATCGTGGATCATGCAGGCCGAGTATCCGGGCGATGGCAGCGGCGGTCAGAGCGTGGTCTCCAGTGATCATCTTTACGTGGATGCCGGCAGTGTGACAGGTGCGAATCGCCTCTTTTGCTTCCTGCCGTGGCGGGTCAATCATGGCTTGTAGCCCCAAGAAAACTAGCCCGTCGTCTACCTCTCTATGGGTGATCTCTTCGGTGTAGGCAGGTAGGTCTTTGCGAGCAAAAGCAAGCACCCGGAGGCCCTCTCTCGCCATTTGCGCCGTTAGATGCTCAACCGCGCTCTTTTCGGAATCCAAAAATGCTGTCAGCGATCCGTCGGGAGTCATTTGCCACGCACAGCGGGCAACAACCTTTTCCACGGCGCCTTTTATGTAAGCGACACGGGTGTCTGGGCTGTGCGCAAAGCGGTGCAGAGTAGCCATGTACTGATGTTGTGATTCAAAAGGAAGCGTATCCACTCGCGGTGTCTGGTGCAGAAGATCTTCTTGGCACATCCCTGCCTTGCATGCCGCAACGAGAAGTGCGCCCTCCGTGGGATCCCCGCTGATGCGCCAACTACCCTCTTCCAGGTAAAGCGAGGCATCGTTGCATAGCGCTCCCGCACGAATGGTCTCTTCCAGAGCCAGATTACGGGCAGGGGAGCTGTCCGTGGAGGACTGGGCTGCTGCCGTCCCCAAAGACTCAAGCGCCTGTTCGATTATCTGCCCCTCTGGGGAATAGCCCGAGCCGGTAACGTGATAGATCTTGGGCTTGTCTGGTGTGCCAGGGGTGACAATCTGTACCACAGTCATTTGGTTTTGGGTGAGCGTGCCGGTCTTATCGGTACATATGACAGTCGTGGAACCCAAAGTTTCCACTGCCGGCAGCTTACGGATGATGGCGCGGCGCCGCGCCATTCGCGACACTCCAATGGCCAAGGTGATGGTGACTGCGGCCGGTAACCCCTCGGGGATTGCCCCCACCGCCAAGGCCACAGCCGCTATGAACATATCAACCCACGGCTGACCTCGTACCACCCCGATGATGAAAGTAACTACAGCGAGGGCAAGGATTGCGTAAAGAACCAATTTGCTAAACTGCGCGATCTTACGCGTAAGAGGGGTCTTGATCTCGTGGGCGCTTGCGATCAGCTGCGATATTCGGCCAACTTCGGTACGATCGCCGGTAGCTACCACAATTCCTTCGCCTTGACCGGCGGTTACCAATGTCGTCGCGTACACCATGTTGGTCCGGTCAGCCAAGGGTGTGTCTTCCGAGAGAGGGGTAAGCTGCTTATCCACCGGAAGCGATTCCCCGGTGAGGGCAGATTCGTCGACCCGTAGGTCGCGTGAGTAGGTCAACCGGATGTCAGCAGGGACTTTGTCTCCCGCCTGTAAAACCACAAGGTCCCCTGGCACAAGTTGGGCGGCGGGAAGTCGGAACCTCTGCCCTTCGCGCACCACCGTGGCCTCGATTGTGATGGCTCTGGACAGAGCTTCGATGGCTTTGACGGCTTTACTTTCCTGAAGGTATCCTACGATGGCGTTGATGATCACAACGCCAAAGATGACTCCCGCATCCACCCACTCCTTGAGAGCCGCTGTTACTGCTCCAGCAGCGATTAGAATGAGTACAAGCGCCTGGTTCAGCTGGGCCGCAAGACGACGGAACCAGCTGGGGCCCTTGGCGGCCGTGATGATGTTTGGGCCATACTCGGCTAGTCTGGCTTCGCTCTCGGCCTTGCTCAGTCCGTGGTCTGCGTCAGTGGATAGAAGTGCAACAATTTGCTCAAGGTCAAGGGCATGCCATGGAGTGGCAGCTTGCGCGGCGCCAGAGCCGTTAGCTGTTCCGTGGTTGTCGGCCAGGCGGCTGGCTTTCCAGAGTTTCATCATAGCTTCTCCTGGTCGGCGCGCACCCGTGGAGCCCAATTCGTGAGGTCTTCACGGTCGTCGTCGGCACAAGAGCCGCCCGGCTAGCTAAGAGCGGCCCACACGCCTGGGTCCCAGGCCCGCAAGGTGAACTTTAAGCTTTCTCGCCTAGTCCTTAGTCCTGCTTGCCGCTGTTCGATCCATCACCAGTGGTAGTTGTTGATGAGCTCGTATTGGCGACATCTTCCTTCACCGCCGCCTGTACCTCATCCTTGGTCTCCTTAAGGCCCTTCTTGAAGCCGGTGATGGAACGACCAAGAGCAGAGCCAAGTTCAGGCAGTTTCTTGGGTCCCAGGATCAGGATCACGATTAGGACTACAACTATCGCGATCTCTGTCCAACCGATCCCTGACATCAAACACTCTCCTACTTTGCCTCTTCGGGTCGCTCGCGAACATTATTGCACGTTCGAAGAAGTTCGTCGCTTTTCCGGGCTAGGTATTCCTGGCGCTACCGCGTTCCGCTCGGCAAGAATCCCTGGCTTATGGGCTCTGTTACCTCGTTCTGATCTCAGAGTTTTGGTGTCAGAGCGACCGTTTGATTTGCTGGCGGATTTCATCCAGCGTAGAGGCTTGGCTGGTGTCGTCAACCGGCTGCCCTTTTCCTTTTTGGGAACCGACAGCTCCTCCGCCGAGCAGCTCCGCTGCAGCCTGAATGTCAAAGGCTTCGCGCACGGTTCGCGACAGGAACCGACTTGGGAGCGCGTAACCGTAAATGTCACTTGTGCTGCGCGGATGGCTGTAGTAGCGAAGCGGATAGCAAACGTAAAGCCAATCTCTTGCCCGAGTGAGCGATACGTAAAAGAGTCTTCTCTCCTCCTCAATTTCCTCGCTTCGCCCGGTCGATAGGTCGGAAGGAATGTTTCCATCTGAAGCGTGTATTACGTAAACCACATCCCACTCGAGACCTTTGGCTGAATGCATGGTGGAAAGAATTAAGTAGTCTTCGTCAAGCACAGGAGGGCCGGCCAAATCCTCGCTGTAAGTGGGGGGATCAAGAGCAAGCTCAGCTAACAAGCGGGCGCGGTCAGGAAAGCGGCTAGCTATCCACTCAAGTTGCTCAAGATCAAGCAGACGAGCACGCACGTTGTCGTAGAGACGCTCCATCAAGGGCGCATAAAAAGTCCGGATGGCGCGAATTTGGCTGGGAAGATCCAAAGCACTGTGACTGTACAACGTGTCAAGGAGTTCAACCAAGGTCTTCCAAGTGTCCGCAGAAGCAGGCGAAGGTGGACGCAGATCTTCCCACGTCTTAAAGGGATTGCCCCCTGCGGAGACGGCGGTAAGTAGTTGGTCCATTAACGTCTTAGCTTTCTTGGGGCCAATTCCTGGGAGCAGCATGAGAGCCCTGGTGCCAGAAACCACGTCGCGGGGATTCTCGACCAGCCTAAGGAAGGCGAGAAGATCTTTGACGTGAGCTGTCTCTACAAACCGAAGACCTCCATATTTTCGGAAAGGAATATTGCGCCGAGTAAGTTCAAGCTCAAGAGTCAGGCTGTGGTGGGAGGCTCTAAAAAGGACCGCTTGCTTCCTAAGAGGAATCCCTTCTTCGCGGTGGCCTAGCACGGTTTGGATTACAAACTCGGTTTGTTCGTCTTCGTCTTCGCACGGCACTAGTTTGGGCCGCGCTCCCTCGGTGCGAGTGGTCCAGAGTTGTTTGGCGTGTTTCTCCTCGGCCTCTGCAATTACTCTGTTGGTCGCTTCGAGAATCGGCTGCGTACTGCGGTAATTTCTCTCAAGAGTGACAATGGTGGTGCCGGGGAATTCTCGGGGAAAGTCCAGAATGTTACGTACTGTAGCGGCGCGAAAAGAGTAGATGGCTTGGGCGTCGTCACCTACTACTGTGAGGCCCTGCCCATTCGGGCAGAGCATCTTAAGGATTTCTGCCTGCAAGCGATTAGTGTCTTGGTATTCGTCAACTAGAACATAGTCGAAGCGTGAGCGAATCGCTTGTGCGCCCCGAGGATGTGACAGGAGACCGTGCCAAAACAGAAGCAGGTCGTCGTAGTCCAAGACCCCTTGTTCTCCCTTGCGGTCCACGTAAGCAGCAAAAAGCCGCCGCAAGTCCTCGATGTCTTGGCGACACCAGGGAAAGTAGTTGTTGACTGCCTCTTCGACAGTTTCGCGGGCGTTCACGCAGCGACTGCAGATCTCCATACAAGTGCCTTTGAGAGGAAATCGGCGGTCTGTGCGGGCAAGTTCAAGTTCGGTACGAAGAAGCCCCATTAAGTCCTCGGCGTCGCTGCGGTCGAGAATGGTGAAAGCGGGGTCCAGCCCGATCAGGCGCCCATGGAGCCTAAGCAAGCGTGCCGCCACTGCGTGAAAAGTGCCGCCCCAGACTTTGGCCGAGGCGGAGCGGCGCGCCGCCGCACTACGCTGGGTTTCAAGACGCTCGAGCAATGCGTCCACTCGCCGCAGCATCTCGGCGGCGGCGCGCCGCGTAAACGTAAGCAGCAAAATGCGTCCCGGATCTACGCCTTTAGCGATCAGATACGCTACCCGATGGGCAAGGGTCGCGGTCTTGCCAGTGCCCGCTCCGGCTACCACTAGGAGGGGTCCGTCACCATGAAGGACTGCCGCTCGCTGCTGCTCGTTTAACTCAGCCAGGAGCGTGTCGGCGGCAAGTTGGTTTTGGGAGCTGTCGCGCAAGCTGTCTTTGCTGTTCATGATGGTCCAAGTAGTAGCCAAAACAAGAATACAGCTATTTGCGAGATTCATTCGGAGACGGGCATTTCTTGCTGGGGCGTGTTGCTTGTAACATGGAAATCACACGGACAGCGATCTATACAGCTAGCGATCGCAAGGACGTAGGACAATTCTTGACCGGGCCGGGGGTGTTTTATGTGCGGGAAAAGTGCGATCGGGAGAGGTCTCTTGCGAAGCGGGGGGCGAGGCTGGATCCTGGTGGCTGCAGCGGCTGTATTGGGCCTGGCTACCGCGTTGCTTGGCTTGCCGGGCATAGATGCCTTATCTTCGGACACTTGCCAAGCATTTTGGCTTCCCGATAGCAATGAACCCAACAACAATTTTGCTGAGGCGACAGCTCTTACTAATGGCGTGCCCAAGACGGGAGCCATAACTAGCAGCGATGATCAGGACTACTTCTTCGTTGACATTCCTGTTCGCTCCGATGTTCGCGTGGAGTTTGTGACCGGGGGGTATTTGCGCGACGGGAGCTTGGCCTTTCAGCCACGCGGCTCAGATATGATCATCGACCTCGACTGGGAGGAATACGACGACGACGGTAGCTTCTTTGCTCGCGGCATTATAGGTCCCGGTCGACTTTTTGTGATTGTGAAAGCTGGGATGGGCATACCCAGCTCGAATATCTATAGAGTGACGGTCTGGTTCACGGAAGCGCCAGCTCCCAACTTCTCCGATGTTCCAGTCGGCTCTACCTATTACACTCCGATCACATATCTCGCCCAGATGGGAGTGGTCTCGGGTTTTAGTCCCACCTATTTTGGAGTAGACAGACTGGTCACAAGGCAGCAGTTTGCCAAAATGGTTGTGAAGGCGGCTGGTTTTCCAGTGTCCACCTCTGACGTATGCCCGTTTACTGATGTCCCCAAGAGTGTGCCGGGTAGCTACATGGATCCGAATGATCCGCTTTATCCGGACCACTATATTGCCGTCGCTGCAAGACACCATGTTACCGAGGGGGTGGGCAACAATCAGTTTGCTCCCTACAGGAACATTACCCTTGCTCAGGTAGTCAAGATGGTAGTTAGCACTGGCCTGGAACTCGGGGTTTGGGACGCCCCGCCACACTCGTACACACCGCCCTTTACTCTTCCTGGGGACCCTTTTGGCGAGTGGGTAAGAATGGGCGCAGCCCACGGCCTGTTTGACGGGTATCCGGGCACCTACAACTGGTATTCGCCGGCCACACGAGGGCAGTGCGCCTTCTTCCTTTGGAAACTCATGCTGGCTTGTGGAATCGTTTTGGTCTAAGAGCCGGCTTTAACTCTGCCGACGGGGATCACGTAGAGTGGCTTGATTTCGGTAGGGAGGTCAAGCGCGGCCTGGACTTGCTCGTCGGTAAAAGCTCCCACGGTAACTGCCCCGAGCCGCAGGGCGGTGGCTTGTAGGCAGAGGTTCTGCGCAGCGTGGCCTGCTTCCAAATGCACGTAACGCACGCCGCGCTCGCCGTACCTCTGCGTTGTCCGCTCATATACGGCGGCAATTACAAAGTTCACCGGAGCTCCTCCCACCCAGGCTTGGTTGAGACTAGCCTCTTGTAGCTTTGAGCGAAAATCTCCCTGTTTAACCAGCACTAGGCTGTGCTCCCGCGGGACGTAACGGTACACACCGCTGTCCAAGCCAGTCACCGTTCCTGCAACGACGTATACCTCGAGCGGATATGTACCGCCGGCGGACGGCGCCGCCCGGCCTCCTTGGGGTGAGGTAATGCCTTGCGTCGCCCACAACAGCTGAGAAACCTCGGCTAGAGTAAGTGGGGAGTCCGCGTATTCTCGGACCGAGCGGCGTCGCTGAATCGCCTCTTCTAGCGAGATGCTTCCCTTAAGAGACGGATCCGGGAGCTCGATCCGAACCGTGGTGTCGGTGCTGTCAGAGCTGCGCGGGACCGTGACGGCGCCCGAAACGTTTGCTGTTCCCGAAACGCTTGCTGTCGTGCTAGACCCAGAAGGAGCGGCCGCCTTCTGTGCGCATGAAAAGACCATCAGTGCGCCGACAGCCAAGGTGGCGGCTACCGCGAGGCCCACTCGTGCTATCCCCTGGGACATTGCTGCCCTCCCGCAGATGTAAAAGAATTATACTGATCTGGTTATGCGGCGTATCATGCGTGTAGCTTTGCGAGGTTCTACTCGGAGGGCGCCAGGTGAGTCATTCGAGGTTTAGCAGATTAGCAGGCAAATTTGGCTTCGGAATTTATGCGCTAACCCTGGCAGCGTTGTTAGTGACAGTAGCGCTCTCCTTCTTGCTGCTCGGAGGGCAAGGTTGCGGCTCTTCAGGGGTGGCTGAGGTAAAGCTGGACAGCGGTCCGGTAAGGGGAGTAGAGCAGGAGGCCAACGGCAAGAAGCTCTGGGTATTCAAAGGTATCCCTTACGCTGCGCCTCCTGTGGGCGACCTAAGGTGGAGGCCTCCCCAGCCTGTTAAGCCGTGGACAGAGGTCCGACTTTGCGACAAGTTTGGTCCCTCCTGTCCGCAGCCCTCGCAGTCTGGCACTTTCTACCTGGACGTTGGTCAAACAAATGAGGATTGTCTCTACCTAAATGTTTGGACTCCAGCCAAATCGCCCAAAGACCAGCTTCCCGTCATGGTTTGGATTCATGGTGGGAGTTTCGAAACTGGCTCTGGCTCCATGGCCGTCTACGACGGGGCTAACCTCGCCAGCCTGGGCGTGGTAGTGGTGACAATCAATTACCGGTTGGGGCCGCTTGGTTTTCTAGCTCACCCTGCGCTGTCCAGTGAGTCTCCCGAGGGTGTTTCGGGGAACTACGGTCTACTGGACCAGATTGCGGCGCTCAAATGGGTGCAGCGCAACATAGCTGGCTTTGGGGGAGATCCTAACCGGGTGACGGTGTTCGGGGAGTCGGCTGGGGCTATTAGCATTCTTGATTTGTTGGTGAGCCCTCTTGCTAAAGGGTTGTTCAGCGGCGCCATCTGCGAAAGTCCCATATTGCTGGATCAGGGTTTCGGTGTGACCACCACCGCTGTTTCCCTGTCGCATGCTGAGGCGGCGGGAGCGGATTTTGCGGCTGGGCTCGGTATCGATGCTTCGGGTAACCTACTTGCTCAGATGAGGCAAAAGACGCCGGATGAGCTTCTAGCAAGAGCGTCTGAATGGGCGGCCAAACGCGGGCTGCTCGACGAGGGCTTGGTATGGAAACCGGTGGCGGATGGCTTTGTTCTTCCCGAGCCGCCCACCAAGCTGTGGGCAGCTGGGGAACATCATCGCGTACCCCTCATCATTGGTACTACGGCCGACGAAGGCAACCTGTTTGTGTCGGGCGCCAAGGTTTCGGCTGAGGAATATGCTGCAAAGATGAAGGAGATTTTCGGGGAATTCGCTGAGGAAGCTCTCCGCATGTACCCGGCAAAAACTTCCGAAGATGTGCCGGGATCTTTTAGCAGGATGCTAACCGAGGTAGGATTTGCTTCCACTGCGCGTTTTGCAGCCCGCATGATGTGCGATGAGGCTTCTACCTACGTTTATCAGTTCACGCGCGTACCTCTGCACAATCCCATGGGAGCGTTTCACGGTGTGGAGATACCGTATGTTTTTGGAACTATGGACATGTTCTCGGCTTTGGGCCAGATAGAACCAGTTGACCGCGAGCTTTCAAAGCAAATCATGGGCTACTGGACTCGGTTTGCGGCAAGTGGTGACCCGAATGGCGAGGATGCTCCGGCCTGGCCCCGGTATGATGCACAAACCGACCAGCATCTCGAGCTTGGAGACACTATCAAAACAGGAGCGGGACTGCATAAGGCGGCCTGCGACTTTGCGGACAAGTTGAGGGGTCTCGAGTAGTCGGTTCAACTGGGTGGGTAGGTTAGAGACGATGAGCGCTCAAGAGCCATCCGGGCGCGACTCAGCACGCGCTGTTTGTGCTGCTCTCCATCACTCCTATCGAAGCCTACGCATGTATCCTCCCGGGCATCCCACACCTGAGCAGGCGTTCCAGACCCTGGTCGATGCCTTGACCTTGCATCTAGACCAGTTTGGACCGTTAGAACTTGAGGTTCAAGAAACGCAGCTCGTGTATGAGGATGAGGATGTTTACTCGTTCCCCGGTAGCCGCGACAACCTCGCTTTCATTCTTTTTCGGGACGGAATCAGGACGGTATCTTTGTTACCCGGCATGGAGGCGCGGGAGCTTCGGGCTCTTGTAGACTGCCTGGCCCAGGCGGAGACCCTGGCTGATTTGGAGCATGACCTGGCCACTGCCCTATGGGAGCAGGATCTGCCTCACTTTGAGTACGAGGTAGTAGATCCTTTCATCAGTGGGGAATTGGATCTGCTCGAGGGAGTACTGGGAGAACTTGGCGAGACAGCAGCTGCAAGGCAGGCAGGTGCGGCAGCGGCTTTGGCGGTCGGCGAGACGGAGCCAACTACTGTGCCGGCCGACAGAGCAGATTGGCAACCTGAGGACCTTGCCTCTGTTGAGGAAGCGCCAGACGGCAACCAGCCTTCAGGGGAAATCATGGAGCAAACCACCAGCGAGGTGTATGCAGATTTCGCGGAAGTCTTGCTGGAAATTGTTGGCAGCAACGACGAAGAGACAAAAGGTGACGATCGTCTTACTAGCTCTCTAGCTGCGGCCTTGGGGGAGCTGCTTTCTCTTGGGGAACTGGACAAGGTGGAACTTGCAGTTGATCGCCTTGAAATGCTGGAGAAAGAGGGGTGTCAACCAGCCGGTTATGTGGGCCAAGTGGTTGCCCGGGCGCTTACACCTGGCCGAGTTGCCCTCTTGACGAGCTATGCCTTGCAGGAGGCCGGAACTAGAGGCGAGCGTGCCCGTCGGTTGCTGGAAAAGCTAAGGGTTTGGATTTACCCAGCGCTTCTTGAGGTGTTGTCCGAAGCTGAGGACAAAAGCGTGCGTCGCCTTATTCTGAACGTGCTTATGTCTGGGCAGGGAGTTCCTGCTGTCTACCTTGAGCCTCTTTTTCGGGATAAGCGCTGGTACGTGGTTAGGAATGCCGTGCATCTGGCTGTGGAATTGCAAAACCACGCGCTTCTTCCCCACTTTGAGCGTTTGCTCTCTCATTCTGATCCGCGGGTGCGCCGAGAAGTGGTGCGCGGTCTAAGCGCGCTGGGTGGGAGCAAGGCGGCGTCTCTTCTAGCCACTGCCCTGCGTGATGACGACGCCGGAGTGAGGACTTTGGCCGCTCGCGGTCTTGCCCGACACGGTGGCAGGGAGCACTACCCCATAGTGCTTGAGCAAGCTACGGCCAAGTCCCTGGACACACGCTCCCCCGAGGAAGTCGAGGAGATCCTTGTGGCGCTTGCCCGGCTTGGTGGTGAAACAGCAGTGCAGGTTCTAGACAAGCTCTGGAAACGGCGGCTTTTCGGGACTCGGCCGCTTGCAGTAAGGACCGCGGCGGTGCGCGCTTTGGCGCTGATTCCCGGACAGAGCGCGCGTAGATCACTGGAGGCCGCAAGAAGGTGCGGAGAGGCAGTCATCGAGCAGGCAGCTACTCAGGCCCTCAGCGATTTGTACGCTCTTGGATCAAGCAAACCTAGTGATGCGGGTAAGGATAATGCCGGCGTGAGTGGGGGCAGGGACGATAGGAGTGGGTGGGATGGACCAGGGTCCGAGTAGACGGCTGGAAGAAAATCGTGGTCAGCAGCTTGCTCTGGCACTTGCGGCGGCTGCCCGCACGGCCAGCTACTATGACGAGAACAATGTGGTGCTGCAGCAGACAGTCTCTCGACTCATGGAGGTCCTCGAGGAGTACTGGCAGGAGGAGGACGCTGTCACTCTTGGGATTCACAGTCACTCCGTTTTTGTGGACAGAGTGCGGGTTCCTGCGGCGATCTCGACTTACGAGCGGTTCTCCCTACTGGCTGATCTTTTTGAACGTTGGGGGATATCTCAGATAACGTTCAGTCATGGTCTGTCCCCGGAAGAGCTTGTAGTGGCTCTCAAACGACTTGCTCGCGCCGACCGTCCGACCGGCCAATCTCTTGAAGATCTCCTAGTGATGGCGGGAGTGGAACACATCGTGGTGGAAGAGGCGGTTCCGGAGGAGGAGGTCTTTCGTTCTCGGCGAGTGTTTCATAAAGCGGGGGCTGGTGTTATTCCTTTGGCCCCCGTTTTTGTGTATTCGGGCGCTGTCAAGCTAAGTATCGAGCTTGCGCGCATGGGAGGCCAGCTTGAACCCGGCTCTGTGAAGAGAGCTCGCCACGTGACGCAGTCTCTTGCAGATGAGATTCGGCGGGATCCAGGCGCCGTTTTGGCTCTGACTACGATCAAGGATTTTGACCGCTATCTGATTACCCACTCGATCAACGTTGCGGTGTTGTCTGCTCTCCTTGGTCAGCATCTTGGGCTAGACCGGGTTCGCTTGGGGGAGCTTTCATTGGCGGGCTTTCTTCATGACGCGGGTAAGCTGAGCGTCGATCAGGACATTCTGCAAAAGCCCAGTTCTCTAACCGAAGAAGAGCGGCGTGAGGTGCGACGTCATCCAATCTTGGCTGCCTGCTCCCTGCTTAGCGGCAAGCGTCTCACTCTGTCCGCTATGAGAGCAGTGGTGGTGGCCTTCGAGCATCATCTCAACTTCGACCTAAGCGGCTATCCGCCCGTGCGGTTTCGTGACCACGTATCGCTGTTTGGCAGAATTGTGGCGATTGCTGACCAGTTTGATGCTCTTACCACCGCTCGAGTTTACCGGCCCGTCAATCTGACTCCTCCCGAGGCTCTCAGGCACCTCATGGAGAGGGCCGGAACGGCCCTAGATCCCGCGCTGGTGAGATTGTTCGTACGCGTAGTTGGTATTTACCCGCCAGGTACGGCTGTTCTTCTCACCAACGGTGAAAGAGGAGTGGTGTCTAAGCCACCCAGTCCGGGAGCTCCCTTGGATCGACCGTTTGTGCGGATACTCGTCGGTCCGGAACCCGGCATTGTGCGGGACCTTTCGCAAAGAAACGAAAGCGGCTTTGTTGTGAGTGTAGCTGGCGTTCTCAACCCTGAAAACCAGGGTCAAATTCCAGCAGTTGACCCTGCTCTGTTTTCAAAGCTGGCTACTTCGACCACCTGACGCGCCACCCGTTTTCCAGTTTCAAAGCCAAGCTGATTGGGGTCGCCAAAGCGAAGCGCACCAGTCGGGCATACCCGTACGCAGGCAGGCTCCAGTCCGTTTTTCACCCGCACATGGCACAGATGACATTTCTGCATAGTCCCCGTCTTGCCATAGCGGGGCACCCCGAACGGACAAGCCATGGAGCAGCCGTGGCAGCCAATGCAGAGATCTTGTTCCACTATGATGGCGCCGGTGGCAGCACTTTGTTTGATAGCTCCGGTGGGACAAGCCAATAGGCAAGGAGCATCTGCGCAGTGAAAGCAAGCTAACGACACATACCTTATGCGCCATTCGGCGCCTGCTCTGGATTCCACGGTGTAGACCTGGCGCCAGAAGGCGGGACTCTCTTGGATTTCGAGGTCATTTTGATCCATGCATGCAACCGCGCAGGCGTAGCATCCCACGCAGGTTTCCGTATCGTGCTGGATGACATAGTTTGTGTAGTATCCCCCGTTGCTCATTTTGGCCCCTTTCCTCGGCCAGCATATCTCTACTTAAGCTTGTTTCTCAGCTTCGCCTACATCTGTGGCTTCTGCCGGGCCAACCTTGCGCACCTGGCAGAGCAGAGCTTTGTATCCAGGAAAGCCAGAAATCGGGTCAAGGTAATCTGCGGGAATCAGGCTGTTGACGTCTGCTTCGGGATAGTCGTGGAACATGTGCACAGCTCCCGGATAGGCCATGTGGGTGACGTTTGCTGTGACCTTGATGGCCTCAAGCGGAGTCGAGATCTCGATGAGATCGCCGGAAATAATCCCCAGTCTCTCGGCATCATGTGGATGAAGGTCAGCGGCCGCAGCGGGTCGCAGTGACCTAGTCCATGAGAGGCGGAAGGTCCGGGAATGGATAAACATGGGTAAACGGGTGCCGGTTCCAAGGATTAGCGGGTAGTGCACCGCCACCTCCGGAGTAGAAACAGGGCTCAGCGCTGGTTCCCGGTAAACCGGGAGCGGATCGTGTGCGGTTCGATCAGCGAATTTCTCAAGGAGCGACGAAACAAACTCTGCCTTTCCGCTTGGGGTGGCAAACCCGTAATTCTCGTATTTCTTGAACTCCGTGGGCAGCGGGTTTGGCACAGCCATTCCCCCGGGGTGCTTCTTGAGCTCGGCCAGCGCAAGACCGCTTGGGGCAAGGATCCAGTCTAGTGCGTTCTCGTAGGCGGTGGTGTAGTCTGGCGCTCCAATTGGCTGTGCCTGGCCTGGCAGCGTGTCTTGAGTGCTCTGGGAGGGATTGAGTAGGGGATCAACTAGACCTAACCGCGCCGCGAGAGCAAAGATGATGTCGATGTCTGGCCTCGACTCCCCCAGGGGCGGGATCACGGGCTGAGTAAAGACCACGTACCGCTGTGGATAGGCCCGCAGTTCACTGCGTTCTACAGAGCTGCAAGCAGGGAGCACAATGTCTGCATACTTGGAAGTATCGGTGCCGAATAGGTCCACGTCCACAATGAACTCGAGCTTTTCCATCGCACGCAACAGGCGCGGGGGATCAGGCCACATCCGGTGGTTCAGGCCAAAGGCCACCAGTCCGCGCAAAGGGTAGGGCGTGTCGGTTTCAAGCTGCTCGGTGATAGCCATGGATTGAGCCTGATCAAACAGCTGGGCCCACAACGGGAATCGATCAGCGCCTATTCTGGGAGCCATTTCGCTCCAAGGGCGGGCTTGTGCAAATTCGTGCTCTCGGGTGACAAAACCTGCGCCAGAGACCTCAAGCCAGCTGGACGGTGCTACCACGTTGCCGCCGGGAATGTCAAAGTTGCCGGTGAGCGCAACCAGACATATTGCTGCCCGTTGGTTTTGTAGCCCGTTGGTGTTTTGCACCACAGGAGCTGCGCTGGTCATAAGGGCGGCCGGCCTGGTTGTGGCGTAAAGTCTTGCTGCTTCGGCTATTAGAGTAGCGGGAACGCCAGTGATGGTCTCGGCGGTATGCGGAGGAAACTGCGCCACGTAGGCTCTGAACTCCTCAAAGCCCCGTGTCCACCGGGCCACGAACTCTTGGTCGTACAGTCCTTCTTCGATAATCACGTGGGCCATTGCTAAAGCCAACGCCCCGTCCGTGCCCGGCCTTAGTCTAAGGTGCAGATCTGCCAGCGCCGCCGTGGGGGAAAGCCGGGGATCTACCACAATCAGCTTGACGCCCCTGTCTCGGGCTTCCTTTATTCCCCGGGCCGAGAGAGGCCGGGAGTGGGCGGGGTTACTTGTCCAGATGACTAAGCATCGTGTTGTGGGTAGGTCGGGCGACCCCATATGACCGAACACGAGCTGCCAGGCCATGGCCATAGCTGTAAAGCAGGTACTTGATTCAGTGCAGAGATTTGGAGACCCGAATTGGTGGGCCAGGCGTTTGAGGAACGGACGAGGGTGTTTTGGATAGCCGCAGTAGAAGATCACCGACTCAGGACCATAGGAGTCGCGCAGTCTGAGTAGGTTCTCGGCAACTGTGCTAAGTGCCTCGTCCCAAGAAATCGGTGTCATTTTGCCGGACCCCCGGGGCCCAACTCGCTTAAGCGGGCGCAGTAGGCGGTCCTTGTGATAAACCCACTGCCTCTGTGCTGCGCCCTTAGCACACAGCGTGCCCCGGTTTTGCGGGTGCTCCCGTGAGCCTTCGACCTTAATGATTCGGCCATCTTTGACGTAGCAGTCAAGACCGCATTGGGTAGTGGGGTCACAGATAGTGCAGATGGACTTGCGGATTTCGATGCCTGTTTCAGGTCTAGGTATCTTGGCGGCGATCAAAGAGTCAATGTCGGCCATGTTACCTCCGTTTCCCCGAGGGCGCGCAGGGCTGCTTTGCAAATCGCCTGGCGTAACGGCCCGGCCATACTAGCGTGATCCAAAATGTTTACTCCGGTTAGTCTTCCTTGCCGGAAAAGGTAGAGTTCCATCCTCTGTCCAGTGCGTGACACCCGGATGTCATCATAATCGTCCATGTATCCCATGCTGGCAAGGAACATTCGGCCTACCGGGGTGATGGTATGACGAACTTCTCCGGGGTGACGATACCGCACTCCAGCCAGATTTCGTCCCGCCGCTCGTCCTTGGCGCCGGGCGCTGATCCAGAGTCCTATCACCTCATGGCGACCGGAGATGAGCTCTTTACCCTGGGCAACATCGCCAGCGGCATAGAGAGAGGGCACGCTGGAGCGAAGATAGGAATCTACTAGAATCCCTCTGTCAATCTCTACAGAATCGCCGACCAAGAAGCCAAGGCGCGGTGTGGTACCAGTGCAAAGAACAAGAAGGTCCGCTTGTTCTCGGGTTGCATGTGGAAGGCCAAGTTCTATCTCGAGCCTGCGGGGACTCACCCTCCGGACCGCTGCCAGTGTGGCGGCAAGTCGAAGCACGTATCCCTCGTCCGTCATGTGATCTTCCAGTACCTTCGCGCACTCCGGGTGTGCGGTGAACGGCAGAATGTGTGGCTGCTGCTCGATCAGGCAGACGTCAAAGCCAAGATCATGCAGCGTGGCGGCAGTCTTAATTCCGGCCAGCGAAGCGCCGAGCACGATGACGCGGGGCGGGTCGCCTCCTGACCTGTCTTCGGACATGGACTTTCGAAGCCCATCCACCGCGTGTTTGAGGGAGAGCGCATCGTCGGGTGTGCGGAGCAAGAACGCCAGCTGCGGTTGGCCATCGAGTAGCTCAGCCAATCCTCCGATGGGCGGAACGATGCACTGAGCTCCGGTTGCTATCAGGCATTTTTCGTACTTGCAGGTGGAGCCTGCTGCGGTTGTGATGGTCCTGGCTTCGGCGTCAACGCAAACCACTTCTTCACCTAAGTGAGCAACTACAGCGTTGTTGTCGTAGAAGTTCTTAAGGTCTCCGAAAGGAAAAGCACATGCGAACGGAAGCTTGCCGGAGACCACATGGGGTCCCAACATGGGATTGTAGGGAGGGTGGGCGTTATCCGAAAACAAATGAATGCTTTCCCTAAAACCGCTTGCTCTCAAAGCTAGTACAGCTTCGGCAGCCGCTCCCCCGTTACCCACAATCGCAACAGTGATATCCATCTCTGTTAGTTGGTCTTTCTTCCAACGAACACTGACAAGACCACAGAGACCACACTAATAATCAGAGCACCGAGAACGGCGCTTCCGAAGCCGTCCACGTAAAAGCCAGAACCAAGCAGATCACTGAGCACCCAAGAAGCCAACCAAAGCATCAGACCGTTTAGTACTAACGTGAAGAGCCCCAACGTAACAACGATGAGTCCGCATGAAAGGGCATAAAGCAAGGGTCTTACAAACGCGTTGAGCAAACCTAGCACCAGGGCAAGAATGAGTACCGACCATACCTGGTGGGGTTCCTCCACGTGGATTCCCGGCACCGCCCAAGCGGCAATAGCAGTAGCAGCAGCTGTGACTCCCCAGCGGATGGCAAACCTAAGCACAGCCGACCTCTGTGCTTGCAAGTATCGGCGCGAGTGTCACGGTCTCATGCCTGCTTTGCAAGCAAGGCTTTCCCGATGCTCCAGGCTTCACCTACACGCTCTCCCAGTTTCCAGTACGTATTGCCGGGCATGGTGAGCAGGAACGGCTGCAACTTGGCAAAGTCCGGGTCGCCTTCGCCTAGCACTGCTTCACTAGCGTAGGTTCCCATGACCTGGCCAATGAACAGGTATCCCCCAGGCATCTCCACGGTTTGGAAGAGTTGGCATTCCATGCTCGCGGGACACTGCCGGACCATGGGGGCTTTCTCTAGGGCTCCGTAGAAGACTTCGAGGTGGCGGCTCTTGTCTTCTTCATAACCGTGGACGAGCCCCAGATAGTCTGTGAGAACAGCCTGATCCGCGCTCGGCACACTCAGCCCAAATTGACCGTTTTGGCGGATGCCCTTTGCCGTGTGCTGTTTTTGACCTAGAGATACGGCTACCATGGGCGGGTCGTAGTTTACATAGGTAACCCAAGCGGCTGCCATGAAATTGGGTTTGTCGTCGACAACCGAACCGACAATCACTACAGGCATGGGGAAGATGGTGAAGGTCCTTCCTATGTTGATCTTGGCCATGGCTCCTCCTTGCCTAGTCGTGGCTCTATAAACAAGCCTAGCATGACAAGACCCGGTTTCTTACCGGGTATCCCAGGACTCGGTTTCTCACCGCTAGTGGGGAATAGTCGGCGGCCATTGACATATTGGAGGCTGTGGAGTATATAAGCAATCATGCAAATAAAGGATTGCAGGACAGTGGTCGCAGACGAGCTACATCAACTTTTTGAACTCCATGCCGATGTGTGTCAGGCACTCGCTAACCCACACCGCTTGGCCATAATGTATGCCCTTAAAGACGGCGAGAAGTGTGTGAGCGACGTGGCTGCTACGGTGGGCATCTCTGTGCACAACGCCTCCCAACACTTGCGTGTCTTGCGCGACCGGCTTCTAGTGCGTGCTCGCAAGGAAGGACAGACAGTGTATTACTCCATCGCCAATCCTAAGTTTGTCGACGCATGTCGGCTGATCCGCGAGGCTTTGGCTGAGGAGTATGGCGCAGAGCGTTTGAGATTGACTGAGCTAAGGTAAATCGATGCTAATACGGTAAGGGAGGAGAACACTATGTCGCAGGAAAGCGGTGTTGATCTTGCTTCGATTCAGAGCAACAAAGTTGTGGATGCACGGGGAACTTCTTGCCCGGGTCCGGTGCTGGCTGCTAAGAAGGGCATGGCCGAAGTAAAGGTAGGCGAGGTTCTTGAAGTTCTTGCCACCGACTCCGGAACCCAAAAAGACCTTCCGGCTTGGGCCAAGAAAATGGGTCACGAATTTCTAGGCGTGGTGGAAGAAGCCGGATACACCAGACTTTTCGTGCGCAAAATGAAGTAGTACCCGAAAGTAGTGCCCGAAAGATCTGCTGTGCTGGCGGGCGATTTGGGGCAAGTCAGCTGCTTCCTAAGGAGCCAGGGTGGCAAGTAGCGGCACATTTTCTCCCAAGATACTGGTTTTCTCCACCAATAACATAAGTGATCCGGGCATAGACCTGGCAGGTAGCAATCATCTGCATTACTCACCACGGGCCGTGGTTATCAGCTTGCCTTGTTCAAGCGGAATAAAGCCCTCTTGGGTACTGTACGCGCTGGAACAAGGGTTTGATGGGGTGTTTGTGGCAGCTGACGGCGAAGAGTGCGCCTATCTTCCCAACTGCGGCGAGAGAACGGCCAAGCTTGTTGCCCGGGCGCAGGACCTTCTGCGGGAGCGCGGCTACCAGCCCAGGCGGGTCAAGATGGCTGCCATCTGTTCTGTGTGTGCAGAACCGTTTGTGGGTCATCTTCGTGAGTTCGCCGAGGCACTGCGTGAGCTTGGACCGGCCCAGAATGACGTCTCTGGACCGCAGGCCTCTGCAGGCGTTGAGGGGGACAGGCCATGAAGTACGATGCTCTTGTCATCGGCGGTGGCATCGCTGGAATGGAGTCAGCTCTCAAGCTGGGCGACATGGGTTATCAGGTGCTGCTTGTTGAGAAGGCCCCTAGCATCGGGGGCAAGATGATTCTACTTTCCAAGGTGTTTCCCACTCTTGACTGCGCCAGTTGCATCTCCACGCCGAAAATGGCGGCAACTATTCACCATCCCAACGTCACGGTTCTTACTTATTCCGAGGTGAAAGCAATCCGATCCGACGGCGCAGGCGGCTTCCGGGCATTGGTGCGGGAAAATGCGCGACACGTGGATCTATCGGCTTGCACGGGTTGCCGCGAGTGCGAGATGGTCTGCAATGTCGCTGTGCCAGACGAGTTCAATGCTGGGCTGGTGTCACGGCGAGCGGCCTTTATCGCTTTTCCCCAGGCTGTTCCCAAGAAAGCGGTCATCGAACGGGCTGGGGTGTCACCGTGCAGTTTCAACTGCCCCGCTGGAATTAAAGCTCATGGATATGTGGCTCTAGTGCGCAGCGGGCAGTATGAGAAGGCTTTTCAGCTTGTGCAAGAAACCACCCCGTTTGTCGGCACTTTGGGCCGGGCCTGTTATGCGCCTTGTGAGACAGAGTGCACTCGCGGCCTTCTGGAAGGCGCGGTTTCAATTCGAAGGTTAAAACGGTTTATCGCGGAGAGGCATCACAGCAGCAGCCAGCCAGAAGCGCCAATGTCGCCGAACAGCACACCTTCCAGCGGTAAGAAGGTGGCTGTAGTTGGCTCAGGGCCCGCTGGGCTGACGGCGGCTTGGCACCTAGCAAGCAAAGGGCACGAGGTTACGGTCTTTGAAGCTGCACCCCGGCCTGGGGGTATGTTGAGTCTTACCTTGCCTTCGTATCGACTTCCGCTCGAGGTAGTAGAGCGGGATATCGCCAGCGTGGTTGAGCGCGGCGTAAACATTGTCACTAGTACACGGATTAGTAATGTACAAGAGCTTCGGGCCCAAGGGTACGATGCAATCCTCGTGGCTGTGGGGACACACGACTCGGTGCGTTTGGGAGTTCCAGGCGAAGATCTACCCGGGGTACATCGTGCTCTGGACGTGCTTAGAGCTGCCAAGGACGGCCAGAATCTGGGTGTCGAAGGCAAGCGAGTCGTGGTGATTGGCGGCGGCAACGTGGCCATGGACGCCGCGCGCACGGCTCTACGGGCTGGGGCTGCCCGTGTCGAGGCGATAAGCCTGGAGTCCTACGAGGAAATGCCGGCTCATCCTGAGGAGATCGAGCAGGCCGAAGCGGAAGGGGTGGTAATCCGCAACTCATGCGGAGTCGCTCGCTTTGTAGGAGAAGACGGTGTACGCGGCGTGGAGCTTCTGCGTTGCGAGAGCGTATACGATGCCGAGGGACGGTTTTCGCCCAAGTACGCAGAGGGTGTGATCGGCGTCGTTGAGTGTGATGCAGTCATCATTGCTGCTGGCATGCGGCCCGACGCCTCTGGCCTGGGTGTCCCCGTGGGTCCTGGGGGAAGGGTCCAGGTGGACGAGAACACGCTGCAAACCAGCATTCCCTATGTGTTTGCCGCGGGTGATGTGGTTACGGGGCCTTCGATGATTGTCTCTGCAGTGGGGCAGGGGCGGCGCGCTGCTTTTATGATCGACCGATTCCTGCGAGGCGAATCCCTGGACCCCTCGCTGTTTGACTCCTCACTCCCCATGGTGGATAAGAATGAAGTTCTTTCTCGTCAGAGTAGCTACACCTGCATGGACCCCCCGGCAAAGCTCAAGGTAGGGAAGCTGCCTTCTGGCGAGTTCTACCCCGAGGAGGTGCCTCTAAGCGAAGAAGAGGCCCTCCTGGCCGCGAGCCGTTGTTTGGATTGTGGCGTTTGCTCAGAGTGTCAGCAGTGCGTAGTCACTTGTCCAGCCAGTTGTATCGATCTAGGCATGCATGACCGTGAGTACGAGGTTGAGGTGGGAGCGGTCATCCTAGCCACAGGCTTCGAGCTGTTTCCGGCCGATGCCAAACCGCAGTACGGATACGGGCGCTACAAGAACGTGATAACGGGCATGCAGATGGACCGGCTGCTTGCCCCCACTCGCCCTTATAACGCGGTGGTGCGTCCCAGTGACGGGAAGATTCCCGACCGGATCGCCTATGTTCTCTGCACGGGGTCCCGGGATGAGACTGTGGACAATCCCTTGTGCTCCAAGATTTGTTGCATGTATTCCATCAAGCAAAATCAGCTCATCATGGGCACCTTGCCGCTGGCTGACGTTACGGTCTACTACATGGATGTCCGGGCGGCTGGCAAGGGGTACGACGAGTTCTTTGAGCAGGCCAAAGCTATGGGGGCGAATTTTGTGCGTGGTCGCATCGCCGAGATCATCGAAAAAGATAACGGTGACTTGGTCTTGCGCTACGAGGACATTGAGAACGGGGGTGGCATGGTTGAGGCTGAGCACGATTTGGTAGTGCTCGCTGTGGGAGTGCGGCCAAATCTGGACTTGAAACAAGTCTTCCCGGACAGCGCTCCGGCACTGGATGAATATCTGTATGTGGCGGAAGCAGACGAAGATCTTGATCCCGGTCGTACCACTCTCCCGGGGATATTTGTGGCAGGTGCGGCGGCGGGCGCTAGGGACATCCCTGACTCCATTCTTCACGCGGGCGCAGCGGCCATACAGGCAGCGGCCCACCTAGAAAGGCTGAAGGTGAGAGCATGACTGACCAAGCTGCAAACGGCCGCCGGATCGGGGTATACGTGTGCCAGTGCGGCGGCAATATTTCCGACTACGTCTCCGTGGATGACGTGGTTGCTGCCGTGCAAGACGAACCTGGTGTAGCTGTTGCGCGTTCAGCGATGTTCACATGTTCTGACGCCACGCAGCAGGAGATCATGAACGACATCGCCGAGCAGAAGCTTGACGGCATTGTAGTGGCTTCGTGCTCTCCCAAACTTCATACCTTTACGTTTAGGGAAATGGCCAAGCGGGCTGGTCTGAATCCGTACCTGTACACGCAGGTCAACATCCGAGAGCAATGCTCCTGGGCACATACCGATGATAAGGCGGGAGCTACGGAGAAGGCTGTTCGCCTGGTACGGGCGGGTATTGCTCGCACCCGCTTCACGCTTGCGCTGGAGCCCGTCCGGGTGGAGACCGTGCCGAGAGCGGTTGTGGTTGGGGGCGGAGTAGCGGGCATGCGAGCCGCCTTGGCTCTGGCGGAAATCGGCTTGGAAGTGGTCCTGGTCGAAAAGCAGCCGCAGCTCGGTGGCTGGCTGGCAGAGTTTGCCGAGATATACCCGACGGTAAGAAGCGGCAAAACGCTTGCCCGTGAACTGGAGTCCAAAGTGCGTGAGAACCCGCTGATAACGGTGTATGTGAATGCGGAACTTGTCGGTCGCTCTGGCACGTTTGGGGACTATGAGGTGGTCATAAGAGTGGATGGACCCGCTCCTGAGACAGTTGCCACTCGGGCCGGGGCTGTGATTGTCGCTACTGGTTTTGATTTGTACCAGCCCGAGCCGGGCGAGTTTGGGTATGGGCAGGATGGCGTGCTTACGTTGCCTGAGTTTAAGCGGCTGGTGGAGAACTCTGAGGGGCCGCTTGTGTACGGTGGAGGGCTGGTCAGGAGCGTGGTTTACATCTACTGCGTGGGCAGTCGACAGCCCGGAGGCAACGAGTACTGCTCCCGCTACTGTTGCGCGGCGGCCATTCATGCCTCTCTGCAGGCGGAGGGTCGGGCGCAAGGCGCGGCGGACACTGCCGCCGGCGCCTTGCGCCAGTATCACCTCTACCGTGACATCCGCGCCTACGGCAAATATGAGCTGCTTTACAACCGTTCTCGCGAAGAAGGTCACCTTTATCTACGTTTCCCCGATGAGGAACCGCCGGTGGTGGAGACTGTTCCGCCGACTGAGACCGGGGGCGCTCGCTTTCTAGTGCATACGCGTGACGTCCTTACAGGTGGGACCGAGGTGGCTATTCCTGCCGATCTGGTGGTGCTTGTCACCGGCATGGTTCCGCGCGAGGAAGCCAATCTTGCCGGAGTCCTCAAGCTTCCTGTGGACAAAGATGGCTTCTTCAACGAGATCCATCCCAAGTTGCGTCCGGTCGAAACTGTGGTGGATGGCGTCTTTATCTGCGGGGCTTGTCAAGGGCCCAAGAACTCTGCCGAAGCGGTGGCATCTGGCCTGGCAGCTGCTGCTCAAACTGCGGCACTTCTTAAGCGGGGCTATGCCGAACTCGAGCCGCTGGTGGCGGTTGTAAACGAGGAGGCCTGTGACTGGTGTGGGCTGTGTTTGGAGGCCTGTCCGTATGAGGCGCCGCGCGAAACCGAGGTTGCGCACGCTGAGCTGACTGGCGAACACGCGGTGTCACCGGGCAAGAAGGTAGCAGTTATCGACAAGACGGCCTGCAAGAGCTGCGGTGCGTGCGTACCCGTTTGTCCCAGGGATGCCATTGATCTACTGGGCTATAGCGATGCTCAGATCCGGGCCATGATCGAATCGCTTGCTGCGGAGGTGGAGCTATGTCCGCGCTAGGCATCTCGCCCCGTGACCCGCGTGAAGTGATACGGGAAGAGCAACTGATGCGCAGGCGCATTTTGGAAGTACTGAAAGATGGGCCGCTTTCCATTCCCGAAATTGCCAGCCGCTTGGAGCGCCCCGCGCACGAAGTGGTTACCTGGGTGATGGGCCTGCGGAAATATGGCCACGTCGTTGAAATCAAGGAGCCCAGCGACGAAGGCTTCTACCTGTATGAAGCTGTAGACAAGGAGGGCCAATGAGCACCGTACTCGATCCTGCCCTTAAGGAGCGAGTGGCTCGCGATGAAGAATTTAACGCCCAGGCCTGTATGAACTGCGGCGTTTGCACGGCGGTTTGTCCTATGGGCATAGAGTGCTTGCCGCGGCGCCTTTTTCGGTATGTGCTATTGGGGATGAGGCAGGAGCTTCTTGGCGAGCTCGAGAGCGTGTACTCCTGTCTTCTTTGCAAGATGTGTGAAGTCAACTGCCCGGCGGGTGTGCGCATCGCAGACAACGTGCGGCTGCTGCGCGGATTCATAAACCGCGAAGTATTTGGACTGTAGGGGGAAGGAGATGCCTCTACCTACAGGTGAAGTAATCGGAATCCTTGGCGACAACCTGCGGCTGCGTCGCTCGGTTCTACCTATTCCGAAGCGTCACGTGGTGGGCTGGGCCAAGGGGCTTGGTCTTCCCCGAGGTGGGGAGACGGTCCTTTACACGGGCATGATGTACCAACTTATCCCCTACATAGAGGCTCTTGTGAAAGCGGAGCAACGATTGGGAAACTCGTGGCTGGCGAGGTTCGCGAGTTTAGGTCGCAAACTGAACAAGGTAGTAAACATAAGCGCATTTCTGGCTCGGCCTCGTTCCCAAGAACGAAGGATATATGAGCAAACCTTGATTAATGCGGCGCTTCTCCTGCAAAAAGCAGGGGTCAAGTTCGGTTACGCTTACGAGGCCGATCTATATTCGGGAGCTCTTGCCTACGATCTTGGTCTGGACAACGTGGTGAGGAGTCACGCCCAGCGGGTTTACCAAGCCCTCAAGAGGGTAGGGGCGAAGACTGTGATCACTCTTGATCCCCACACTACGCACATGCTTCGCTCCGTATATCCCAAGTTTATCCCGGGATACGACTTAGAGGTGAAGAATTACCTCGAAGTGCTCGACGACTGTGCCGGTCATTCGAAGCCCACGGGATCCACGGCTGGATTTGTCTCGAGCGAACCAGCTGTTCTTCACGATCCGTGTGTTTTTGCACGCTACGAGGGCATCATCGAAGCTCCTCGTCGCCTGCTTGCCGCGAGCGGGGTTGAGGTATGCGTGCCGGAAAAAAGTGGCCGAATGACTTGGTGTTGCGGGGGGCCAGTGGAGTCTCTTTATCCGGAAAAGGCTGCGGTTAACGCGCGCAAGCGAATGGAACAGCTGGAGGCGCTGGGTCGCCGAGTTATCACCATGTGTCCTCTTTGTCTTGTCAACCTATCGGGCGCAGCATCGCCTGGCGTTAAGGTTGATGACATATCCACATATCTCCGGGAGGGTCTTGTCGGTTCAGGGGTAAGCAACGTATAGGAAGGAAGTGTCATGAGTACTAACAAGAAAACCATAATCGTATTTAGTGGTGACTACGACAAAGCCATCGCTGCTTTCATCATTGCCAATGGGGCCGCCGCCATGGGCGACGCAGTGACTATGTTTTTCACCTTCTGGGGTCTAAACATCCTTCGCAAGCCCAGCAAGGTGAAAACGACGGGGAAGAGCTTTTTGCAGAAAATGTTCGGATGGATGATGCCCCGGGGAGCTGGCAAGTTGGGACTTTCAAAGATGAACTTCTTGGGGCTCGGCCCTGTCCTCATGAAAAAAGTAATGAAGGACAAGAACGTTATGAGTCTTGAAGACCTCATCGCATCGGCCCGGCAGCAAGGGGTCAAGCTAGTAGCTTGTACCATGAGTATGGACGTTCTGGGGATCGCAAAAGAAGAGCTATTTGATGATATCGAGTACGCAGGGGTGGCCTCTTACTTGGCCGAAGCTGATGAGGCCAACGTGAACTTGTTTATCTGACCCTTGTTTTTGCCTAGCCCTGCGAGAGCTGCTTAGCTCTGCAGGAGTTCGCGCACCTTTGCCACCAGGGCAGAGGGTGAAAACGGCTTCTGGAGGTACACCACGTCGTTGGGAATCAGTCCTCCCGACTCCGTAAGTCCCTGCGGGTACCCGGAGATAAAAAGCACTCGGAGGCCAGGTCTCGGGCCAGTCAGACGGTCGGCCAACTCCTTTCCGCTCATGTGAGGCATGACCACGTCGGTAATGAGTAGGTCCAACTCTTGCTCGCAGTTATCCGCAATCTGGAGGGCTTCACCCGGGTGGGCGGCCTCAATGACTTTGTAACCGTAGGCTGCCAAGGATCTTGCTATCAGTTGTCTTACCGACCGGTCGTCCTCAACCACTAGTACTGTTCCCGCGCCGCCGAGCTCTACTGGGACTTCACTGGGGCTTTGTTCTATCCGTCGCTGCTCGCCGGTCTTTGGCAAGTAGACCTTCATGGTCGTCCCTTTACCTGGCTCGCTATAGCACCACACGTAACCGCCCGCGTTCTTTACAATGCCATAAACGGTGGAGAGCCCAAGGCCAGTCCCCACCCCTGCCTTCTTGGTGGTAAAGAAGGGGTCAAAAATGCGCTCTTGGACGTCTCTACTCATTCCGATACCCGTGTCTGTTACGGAGACTACGGCATATTCTCCCGGGCGCGGGTTTGTTATCCCGTGTGCTTTGAAGTAGGCCAGATCGAGGTCTGCATTGTCTGTTTCGATCGTAAGTGTGCCTCCGTCCTCCATTGCATCTCGGGCATTGGTGACAAGATTTAGAAGAATTTGGTCGAGGTGGCTGATATCAATGAGCACCGGGTGTACTACTGGTGCTAGCACGACGTGGAGCTCAATATTTTCGGGCAGCAGCCGCCGCAACATTGTCTCTGCTTGGGTTATGTGTTCATTTAGGTCTATGACAGCGGGTTCAAGCGGCCCGCGTCTGGCAAAGGTTAGGAGCTGCCGGGTGAGTCGAGCTCCTCGTTCGGCTGCGCCGTGTATGTCTTCCAGGTAGGAACGAACGTGACTGCTCGGGTCTGTTTCGAGGAGGGCCATCTCGGCGTTGCCGATGATGGCAGTCAGAAGATTGTTAAAGTCGTGCGCAATGCCTCCGGCGAGAGTTCCGACGGCCTCCAGCTTTTGTGCTTGCCTCAGTTGCTCCTCTAAAGCTTTGTGCTCGGTTATGTCCTCGTATAGACCGAGAACGCCGATTATCTCGCCGTCTTGTTTTTTCAGCGGCAGTTTGCTTGTGCGAAGCCAGGCCGTACTCCCGTTGGGGCGGGTCTGGGGCTCCTCGTATCCGATCTTGGGAATGCCTGTTCTCATCACTTCTTGGTCGTCGGCGCGGTAGAGCTCGGCCTGGTCTTTCCAGCCCATGTCGAAATCTGTCTTGCCCAGCATCTGCTCGGGAGACGAAACGCCGGCGTCAAGTGCGAAGGGAAGGTTGCAGCCCAAGTACTTGCTCTCGCGATCTTTCCAGAAAATTCTCACCGGCACCGTATCAAGCACGAGCCGGAGTAGCTCGCGGGATTCGTAGAGCTCTTCTTCAACCCGTTTTTGCTCGGTAATGTCGCGGAAGATAATAAGGTAACAATCTTCATCGTCCCAGTCAGTGTGGGCGATTCGCATGCCCAGTGTGGTTTGTCCCCTGTCGTCAGGCGCGCTTGTCAGCTCAAGCTGCGACCTGTGCACAGCATGCTCAGCGAGAACATCTGTGTCTGCACGTTGGAGAAAGGAGGCGATGATGGGAAGGTAGGGCTCGCTGGCCCGGTTTCTAAAGAGAATGTCTCTCTGGTTGGAGACTACGACTATGCTGTGCAGTGCGTTGTCGAGGACGTTCTGAAGAGCTTGCCGCCTACGCTCGGCCTGCTGCAGCGCTTTTGCCGTTACACAGGCGCGACGGATGGCAAAGGGCAGTTGGGCGAGTTGCGCGGGCGTCTTTGACACGCAATCCGCAGCGCCTTTCTGCAACGCTTCCCTTGCAACACTCTCCGACCAGGTTGGTGTGACAACGACGACAGGAATTTGCGGGCAGTGCTGCTTGATAACACCAAGTATCTCAAGCTCCTTAAGGCCGAAAGTGCTGGCATTGGCTAGAACGATGTCAAAGTCGGCAGTGCAAAGCAGGTCTTCGAAGTTTGTGCGATCCTGTGCTCCAAGAAAGGTGAAGCCTGAGGTTTCGCTTGTGAGAATGCGCCTAATCTGTTCGTGATCTTGCCAGCTATCACTGGCGTAAAGCACCCTAATCGTGTCGTTGTCGTTCATGTTGGTCTATGTCTAGGTCGCGCCCTTTCGTCTGCATAACATTAATGCAGAAATGCATCACAAGTTCTATCGGTTTGTAACGTGGCTTCTTTTAGTTCGGGATGGTGTCACGTCTACAGACTGGGACCAGTGGGACGTTTGGGGCAAGAGGTCTATGCCTTGCGAGGACACAGACCAGGTCTGTTTCGCGCACACATTCACCGGGCTTGCCATACAGCCGCCGTGCCGTGATTGCTAGCGACGGACGCATAGGCGGAGGGGGCGGGATTCGAACCCGCGAGACCTTGCGGCCTGCCGGTTTTCAAGTTCGAAACCCGCCGTTTCGTCCTGTATCAACGAGTACCGAATTGTAGCCCCTTTGCAGGGAAAACTCCTCTCGTTCATACCAGATAGTACCGTCAAAATCTGTCTCTTGCAAACGCGTACGTTTGCAAATCGAGGGCAACCAGAGGCCCGGAGTCCTCCCGCGAAGAGCAACCTAGACGGCCTAGTCCGACAGCCGAGAAAGGAGCGACCATGTACGACTGTCCGCACAGGACTGATAACCACTGCTGTGTCCGTGGCTGTCTTGGCATTCCGATGAAACGGGGGTGTCTGATCAAAGCGGGCTATCAGGTGCTAGAATCGCGCCAAGAAGGACTGACGACGTGCTCAGCCCCAGTGGCGGGGTCGCGGTTTCCACGATGGCCCTAGCGGCTACTCTCAGAAGCGGTGAACCAGAAGGGGACTATGAGAGCGCTTGCAATCGTTGCTTTGACCATGGTGGTGTTTCTTGCTGCGTGCGGATCTACGGCAACGGAGGGAGAAACCTCAACCTCTGCGCCGCCAGCCACAAGCAGTGGGCCAGGACCGACCACAGCTCCATCTGAACCAGTCTCGGGTGCTACCAGCTCCTCTGCAAACACTGGCCTTGAGGATTACAAGAAAGCTGTAAAGGAATGGCGTGAGAAATATGTGCCCAAGATTGAAGACGCCATGGCTTTCCTGGACTCCCTTGACAACCCGCTCGCAGCTACAGATGAACAGGTTGAGGCCGCCGAAGACCTCGCAACGCTGACCAAGGAATCCGCCTCGGCGTTTGGCGGTATCAAGCCACCTGTCGAAGCAGCGTCGGCTCACAATGATTACCTGACGGCACTCGAGGCCTTTGCAGCAGGCTTTGAGCAATTCTCCGAGGGCCTCAAGAAGAAGAGCTTTGAAGATGTGGCGGAGGCCTTAGCCACTTTAGCTTCGGCCTCTGAGAATGGAGAAGACGCCCGGGCCCGTCTTGAGTCGGTCCTAGGAATGTCGCCAGGTCCTGGTACAGCTGCGACCATCGCGAGTCTCGGCTCGAGGAAGAACCCGATCCCGTTTGGCGCAACAGCCCAGGTCGGAGACTGGGTGGTCAAGGTGGTTGACTTCAAGCCTGATGCCACACAGCTAATCCTGAAGGAAAACCAGTTTAACGAACCGCCGAAGGCAGGCCAGCAGTACGTGCTCGTCAGACTTGAAGCCACATATGCTGGCAAGGAGTCTGGGACATTCTGGGTCGACATGTCATGTCGCTTCCTGGGCAACAAAGGGAACACATTTAAAACTGCCACCGTGGTCGCCCCTGATGAGATCTCCGATGCGGGCGAGGCTTTCGAAGGGGCTTCTGTTTCTGGCAATTTGGTCTTCAGTGTCGATAGCGATCAAGTCGCCGGAGGGCTACTCCTGCTGGAACCTAGCTTCTCGTTTGACGAGGAGCGGGTTTTCTTTGTCCTAGAATGAAAAGACCCACGACAGAGAAAGGCTACTCCAAGGCCCTCCCAGAATCTCGAAGGGCACAAGCGGGGCTCAAGGGCTTGAACCCTTGGTCCCGTTTCTTTTGGACTTTTGCCTGTAAATGTCAACACTAGGAGGGGGCGAAGTATGCTCCAGTGACGCCTCGTTATAAACCGCTCGTTGGCAAGATGTTGGCAGAGAGTATGGTCTGCCGAAGACTAGTCGACGCGGCATCTGGAAGAGAGGCTCAAAGCCAGCCTTCCTAAGAAGAATGATTCCCGGGCCAGGGGCTAGCCAACGAAGAAGCGACAAAGGAGTCTCTCTGTGGAAATCTCGGCTAGCTACCGCCCCGAAAACAACGTCTCGAAACAGCAGAACCGAAGACTCCACGCTACGGTCTTAGGACCATAAGTGAACAACATGAGAGTGACTGACGTTTGACTAGTGACTCTTTACATAGTCGTACAGCGCCATGTAAGCCACCTCCTCGGCTCGCCAAGCACGCTCGTCGGCAAGCACGTTCTCCTCAGTGAACGTCAGCGCCAATTTCGACTCAGCCTCTAGTAGATTGCGGAGACACCCCACCCATGCCGTATGCAGGATTCGCAATGAACCAGATTCTGGCACGGGAACGTCTTCGGCTGCTCTCAGCAGTTCACTAAGCTCGCTGGTAACGAGGTACTTTGCACCCGGTGGCTTGTTCCCGCCTTGTCTAGACCACTCCTCCCACTTGGAATTCGCAGTATCTATTAGGTTGTTTCGCATATCATTTAATGAGGCAAGCGCCAGCAAATACTCGTAGGACACAGCCATCTCAGTCGTTGCGGTGGTAGTACTTGATACCCGAGCGCTTGACCAGACCGCCCCGCCGTGTGTGGTGGCCGTAGCTTGCGCGCTGTGGGTTCGCGTAGTAGTGGTCACGGCATACTGGTTGTTCACTGGCTTGTGAGGCCCGGTTGCTGCTTGTACAACCAGCACAACGAACGCTATGAGCGCTGCCAAGACGGCCCAACGTTTGAGTACACCCACCAACACAGGGCGGCCCCTGAGAGTGCGCTCTAGCACAGGGTCACGGGGCACTGGCTCTGTGAGACCCTTACGGCCTGAGTAGTAACTACGCACGTTTTCCAGCGCGTAAAGAATCGTGGCAAAGAATGAGATGGTGCCAAACCAACCCCAGCTAAGATTCGAAATCTGCATGCGGCGATAGATGCCAGTTGAACAAGACCGACACAGTCTCCCCTCGAATTCACGCACACTCCTGAAGAGCAGGAAGCCCTTGTTGCTCCGGAATTTGAAGAAACCAGTCGGGGATCGCCCGCAAATCTCACAGGTGTCGCTTGCGCTTTCCCTAGGGTAATGTTGTGCCAGGTGCTCGGCCATATCTGCGAGGTTGGTCGAGGGATTCCCACAGATTGGGCAAACAAGTGACTCAAGACTTGAATCGTATTCCCGACGACGGTCGGGGTCGCCCAGCACCTCGTAAGCTATGTTTACTCGTTTTGCCTCTTCCTCCCGGCCTGGATTGAGATCCGGATGAACCTGTTTAATCCTCTTGAGGTAGGCGTCACGAATCTCAGCAGCCGTGGCTGTCTTGTCAACTCCAAGAACAGAGTAGTAATCGACAAAGGTACTGTTGTGCCGCTTGCCAGTGTGTTCATTGGCTCCTGCACTGGAGCGCAAAGGGCGTAGCTTCCCACACTTAACACACCGATATGCATATGGACTGTTCAGGCACCCGCAGTTAAGACAGACCCATTCCGCCATCTATGACTCTCCGACGAATTTGGCAACGCGCGCTTCCTTGGAAATGAACGTCCTAGCGTAGCCGCGTATATGCGAGCCCCAGAATCCCCAAACTCCAGCAATAATAGGAAAGTCCTCAAGCATGCTCAAGGACCTAGATTGGGAACATTCGCCATCATCTGGCATTCCTGGCTGGCACACCAGCGAGCGCGGCGAGGGAGCAGCGCGGTGCAGACCAAACTGGTTGGTTAGACCACTCGCGGCAACAAGTCTGCGAAAGCGGATTTGCCACAAATCTCATCCAAAGCAGATGGCGTCCCCCGACGTGGTGTAACAGGAAGTCGTTGAGAGCGTTGGCTCCCAAGAAGAGGAGAGCCATCGGGTGTTCTCGTAGGTATTGGTGACAAACCTGTACCTACGAGGGAGGACACCACGATGGCCGATTCCATTGTCACCCCCAAGGAGCTGCTTGAGCAAGCTGGACGCGGGCGGCGAGTTCGACTTCTTCCGCGAAGCCCTGCTGAGTGTGCTTCGGGAGATCATGGAGATCGAGGTTGAGGCCAAGACCGGCGCCCCACACGGTGAGCGCAGTCCCGAGCGTCTCTGCCGGCGCAACGGCTATCGGGATCGTCCCCTGGACACCCGGTTGGGCTCGCTGCTTCTGCCCATCCCCAAGCTCCGGGAAGGCAGCTATTTCCCCAGCTTCCTGAGCCCTGGAGGCGCAGCGAGGAGGCGCTTCTTGCCGTGATTGCCCGGGCCTATGTGAAGGGCGTCTTCACCCGCAAGTTGGAGGCCTTGGTGGTGGCGATGGGGCTGGAGGGTATGTCCAAGAGCGAGGTCTCCCGTATCTGCGCGCGCCTGGACGAGCAGGTCGAGGTCTTCCGCATGAGACCCCTCCTCGGTCGTTACCCCTACCTGTGGCTGGATGCCACCTACGAGAAGGTGCCGGACGACTCCGGCCGGGTGGTGTCCATGGCCCTGGTCGCGGCCTACGGGGTGGCGGAGACCGGCGAACGGGAGGTCGTCGGCCTGGAGGTGTGCAGGAGCGAGGACTTGCGCCTTCTGGCGGGGGTTTCTCTCCGGCCTGATCTCCCGCGGTCTTTCCGGGGTGGTCCTGGTGGTCTCCGATGCTCACAACGGACTGAAGCGGGCGATTCAGGGGGTCTTTCTGGGAGCCAGCTGGCAAAGATGCCGGGTGTACTTCCTTAGGAACTTGCTGACCCTGGTGCCGAGAGATGGTCAAGGCATGGTGCTTGCGGCCGTTAGGCTCGTCTTCCAGCAGCCGGATAAGACCCGGGCCAAAGAGGAGCTCGGAGCTCTCGCCGATCGCCCGGCGGAACGGTTGCCGCGGGTCTCTGCGGCACTGCTTGGGGCCGAGGAGGAGATCCTGGCCCACATGGAGTTCCCACAAGAGCACTGGCGGCAGATCTCCTCCACCAATCCGCTCGGGCGCCTAAACAAGGAGATCAACCGCCGCACCCGGGTGGTGGGCATCTTCCCCGACGAGAAGAGCCTCATTCGCCTGATCGGGGCGGTCCCCTGCGAGCAGAACGACGAATGGATGGTGGGCCGCCGGTACATGAGCCGGCACTCGCTGGCCCGTATCTATCAAACCGCGACAGCGGAGATAGAAGGAGAGGTCACCCAGGCTGTTGCCATCTCTGTGCACTATGCCGCGGAGCAGGCTGTCCCGGATGTGAGGGATACGGCTACATCTTCTCTGATATGGACAAACGCTATGCAAGAAGAATCAACTTGCTCAAACAACTGCTTGAGGAATCGGCAGAAGACAGAGTGAAGTTTTTCAAGGGCAGCTGTGAACAAGAGAGTACTTGACTAGAGCACTTCCTGCCTTGCATCACGTCCCTGCACGAAGCTCTCCGATGTACTCGGGGGCAGGCTATCTAGCTGCTGCCGAGGAAATCGCGGCCACAGCTACGGTCAGGGGCGTGTGACGCTGATGACCGGCACGTCGCCCCAACACCAGCAATGGCCGGAGTCACATGAAACACGCCGCCCGGCTCTCCACCAAGACGAGGGGCTGCTGTGATGACCACGGGACATGAAGTCTATTGTGGGCTGTTACACGGGCTCGAGCGCGGAAAACGGACCACCCGGACTCTGCAGGAGCGCCTCACATCGGTATTACCCGCGCACGAGCACATCCGAGCGGCCGGTATCGCGGAGCCGAGAACCCAAGACTCGCAAGTTGACAGTCCCGCCGAGGACGTCCGTTAGTGTCTGCCTCATTCTGAACAATCGGAAGGTGGCCGGCCGTGAAACAGACCCGTGCCACATGCTGGTTGAACTAGCCGGTGACGGCGTATCGGCAGCCACCACCCAGTTCAAGCCCGACGGGCCCAGCTCCGCTGAAGACCCGATCCCACCCGGTCCCAAGTCAGCGCTCGGAAGACTTTGGGCACCCGCACGGGCCCTTGGAGAGCTCGGCGCGGTTCCGCGCCCGAGACCTCGAAACCCGTACGCAGCCGGGGCTGCTATGCCCCCGCCCCAGAAAGAAGCTGGAGGGGGTCATCTCCCTGGGGTTAAACCTCGAAAAAAGGGCTAAAAGCCCCTGATTTTGAGGAGGGTACAAAAATGTATTGCTACCACTTTCTAAGCCGTCATAGGCTCACGATCGGGCCTTAGACCTGCCTTCGTGTGGGTTTGCGCAGAAGCTCTGGCGTGGACGGATTCTTGCCGAAGCGGTAGGGCTACAGTGAGCATGTCTGCTCACAGGGGCAGTCACGAACCGCCGCGTACTCGGGGCCGAACTCCACGCTACTTCCGCAGCACTCAAGACAGAACAGACGAATGGCGTCCAGGGGATTCCGGGCCGGTTTATGCTTGGAGTAAGGCACACTCATAGGTGACCTCTCGTTGTCTTGCTGCAAACTCCAGGCACGGCGGAACCCGGGGCTCCCACTCAAGCTGAACCAGGGCGGCTAATGCCTCATTCGCCTGCGCCTCTGGGTAGTGTTTCTCGAAGTACTGAAGCGGCAACGGGGGATGGGAAATCAGGTCCCGCCAATTGCCTCCGGGTAGCCTCCATCGGTAGCACATTTCTGTCCTTTCTCTAAAAAGTGCGTCCTGATCCGTCACATGTGTCACAACCCGCATGGATACTGGGTTTTCGGGCATTTTTGAAAGTGTCACAGAAGCCTTCGTGTGACACTTTGAAAATGGGCGCAAACCCGCATGAATAAAGGAAGGTGACGCTTGTGACACTTCAGAATGCATTTCTGAAGAAAGAGTCACAGTGTAGCGGTTCCAGGCATCCTGGAAGCTCGCCTTCTCGTAGCCGCGAGACTCCCGCCAGTGCCCGGGTTGGATCCCATAGTTACGAAGCAGCTTTGCTAGTCTCCTTGCCGACAGCTTGGGTTCCTCACCCCAGGGGGAAGTCTCCATCTGGTGAAGGGCAAGGAGAAGCTCCGAGGTTGTCAAGCGGTCGGCCCGCTTCTCCTCAAACACTTGCTTAATGTCACTAAGCAGTCTTATTCCCGTGGAAGGATCTTCCTCTGCCCGTCCGGCTGAAAGGACCAGGGCCACTTGCCATCCTCTACTTGGCTAATCGCCACCCGCTACGTCGGCTATCATGAGAAGCGGCTCCCACGCCTCCGAGGCCCGGTCGTCAAGCTCTAAAGGGATTTCAGCTTCCGTGCTGGGAAGCAGAAAGCCTTCCGCCCACCTCTGTAACCCCTCTCGAAGCGGTTCGGCTTCCGCCTTTATCGCCCTAAACCGGAAGCGGGCCACCTTCTGATCCCGGGCCTTGCGCTGTAGGCGGATGAGGATGGCCCGGTCCTGCACCGTACCGGGCAGGTTGCCTATGCCAGCCAGGAGCTTGGGGGCAAAAGACGCTGAAGTTCTGAACCTCGAAGCCGCGTCCTTTCTCCAGGCAACGGGGAATGGCGGTTACACGTCGGTTACCGGCGTTCAACACGGCTCGTAGTGGCTCGTATTTCTTGCCCCGGCCAAAGATGGTATCTGCCTCATCTAGAAGGACCGTAGGCCTCTCGGCTTCGATTTGACGAAAAAGCACAGCCTGCGAGGGTTGCACCACTCGCCATGGTCTAGCCACCAGATGCTCCAGCACTTCGCAAAGTCTTGTTTTCCCGGATCTTTTCTCCGGGCTAACGACGGCTAAATACGGCGATACGTCAAAGCGCTCGAACACCCAAGTATGCTCTGCCCACAAGGATATGGCCGTAGCCTGTTCCGGAAGTGGGAAGGCTACATAGCGAGCAAGCACAGACTCCATCTCGGCAAGGAGCGGGGCAAGCTCCACCTCCGGTTTAGTGGCCGCGGCGATTCCCGAAGCAAGTTTTAGGTGCTCATCCCAAGTAAGCCTTTGGTTTCCGGCCGTAGCCTCCCTAGGCCCTGTCTTGTGCTCTTCTGTAAGCCCGATAATCTCCACGTGTAGCAGCTTTGAGGGCCGCGGCGTACTTGTCTTCGGGTAGCGGTCCACAAGTCCGGCAAAGCGGGCTAACCACTTGATAGCCTCGCCTGTGGTTAGATCCTCCAGGTGTTCCACTAGGTCGACAACGTCCCCCCTTGCTCACATCCGAAGCAATGCCAAACCTGCTTAGCTCGGTTGACAAAGAAGCTTGGCGTTTTGTCCTCATGTGTCCCTAGTGGGCAATGAAAAGAGAGTTCGATTCTACCCTCACGTGCGGGCCGAATTCCCCGGCTAGCTAGGTATTCCTCAATGGAGACGGCGGCCTTGACTTCTTCGGTGGGAATTGCGTAATTGGCGTTAGCGATGTAGTCTGCATCTAGAAGCTTTGTGCTTGGCCCCGTCGTTGCCGCGGCGGGGCTTTCCTTTCCCTTAGCGGCAGTCATGGCCCACCCCCGCTCGTTGCAGCAGACGCTCGAGCGCCACGCGGCTGACGAGCAGACGCCGACCGATGCGAATCACGGGAAGCTCGCCCCTGCGAGCGGCTTCGTAGGCCGACCCGCGGCTGATCCTCAGAATGGCAGCAGCCTCCTGGATAGTGAGCACCTCGGGAGCCTGTTTAAGAGTCGTGGCGTCCTGTCCCATATTTCCCCTCGAGTGTTGCTACCGCCGAGGCGGGAATTCTTACTGACCGACCGATCCGTATAGCCTCGAGACGGCCGTCTCGTACCATCTGCCAGATAGTGCAGTAGTGCAGATCCAAACACTCAGCGACCTGGCGAATGCTAAGAAACCTCTAGTCTGTCAGTTCTCGCACCGCACCTCCTTCCCCGTTGATTTCTCTGTGTCTATACAGCATTTCAAACTTGCGTATGCCAGTGTCAAAGATGCGCAGCATCACGATTGCGTATCACCATCACGAAGAGGGAAGGACTGGTGAGCGAATTCCGCCTTGTTATGTGGCCTGGAGAACCAGTGTCAGTGCCAGAGAGCGTGGTAGTGCCGGTGGAAGCGCGCCGTTACGAGAAAAGTCAGCTGACTTTTGCGCTCCCCTACGAGGAACCAGGCGAGTACTTCCTCCACCTCGAGCTGAGGGTTGACGACCAACATTGGCTTACTTCTTGGGACATCGTTTGTCCACCGCCGGAGCTCTACCTGCGAGAAGTCGGTCGACTTGACACCCAGAACGCTGAAGAGATCGCTGGTTTTCTCAGCACATACGGTGACCTGGTTGGCGGGTGGCGCATGACCGACGGGGCGAACAACTTGGACGCGCTGCTTGACGATGCCGTAGCAGTTATCGCCCGGCAGTCCACCGAAACCGCTGTGCGTACTCTCGCAAACGTAGAAGAAATACTCCGTGACCCATCGGCTCTACGTCATGAGATAGTCAGACCCGGAGACTGGAGCCACTTGCCGGAGCAGTGGTGCATGGAACCGGAGCTCAGCAGCATTCTTCAGCGCTTCGTCTCGAAGCGCGTAATCTACTCGCGCGCAGACTCTGCCAAACCGACCATCTACGCCAGGTATTTGCCTCTCGAAGAGGCGGCCCTTTACATCGGCCTCATCCGGGACATGACCCGCGTGTGGTATTACCTTGGAAGTGGGGCGGGTGACTTCGACAGACTCCTCGAGGAGTGGGAGACGGAGCTAATGAGACCGGACTCGCCTTCACAGGCCTGGGGCTTCCTACATGATCATCTAAACGCCGCGCTAAAGCCCTTCCACGTGAAATGCCACTGGGTCTCAATAGGAGAGAGGACCACGTCTCAAGACCCCCCCTTCTCCGCCGGCCTGTACAACGTCTTAGCTCTGCAATTGGCAAATCACATGGCCGAAGAGGCGGAATACCGCGTCTGTCAGAAGTGTGGGAGCTTGTTCGTGCGGCAACGGGGAAGATCCAGGTTTGACCAGTACCGAGTGCGCGATCCCAAAGTCAAGTATTGCTCTAGTTACTGCGCACGAGCGCAAGCTCAGAAGGCCTACCGCCAGCGCAAAGCGGCGGTTCGTAAGGAAGCGGCGAAGTCATGAAAGGCCATATCCGCAAACGGGGCAAATCCTGGGCCGTGGTGGTGGAACTGGGGCGCGACTCTTCCGGCAAGCGGCGGCAGAAGTGGTTTATCGTGGATGGGACCAAAGCCGAGGCCCAGGCGGAACTAGCCCGCATTCTCCACGAGATGAACACCGGCTTGTATGCGGAACCAGAACGCCTGACTGTGGCCGACTACCTAAAGCGCTGGCTGACCGATTACGCCAAGTCCAACTGCTCAGTGCGCACTTACGAGCGCTACGAAGAACTGCTCGAGGGCTACGTAGTGCCTCGGATCGGTCACCTTGCCCTAACCAAGCTCCGCCCCTTGCACATTCAGGAAATGGAGGCGAGTCTCCTGGCCTCCGGACGCCAAAGGCGCCTGGAAGGGAAGCCGGAGGGGCTTTCGGCGCGCACCGTGCTACACGTTCATCGAGTGCTTAGAACGGCCTTGCAGCAGGCGGTACGTTGGCAGCTTCTCGTGCGCAACCCGGCCGATGCTGTGCGACCTCCCCGGCCCACCAAACCCGAGATTCGCGTATTAGATGAAGCAGAGATGGCCGTCTTGCTTACGGCAGCCCGAGATACCAGGCTCTACGTTCCCGTGCTTGTAGCCCTTACTACAGGTCTGAGGCGCGGTGAACTCTTGGGGCTTCGTTGGCAGGATGTGGACGGCGAGACTCTGCGTGTCGCACAAACCCTGGTGGTCACCGAGGACGGCCTGGTGTTCAAACCTCCCAAGACGTGCAAGAGCCGGCGGGCAGTAGCCATGCCTCAAGTCACGGTTGAGGCTCTCAAAGAGCATCGCCGCCTGCAAGCAGAAGAGCGCTTGCGCTTGGGGCAGGTATGGCAGGATTACGATCTTGTTTCCCCCGCTCTTGACGGCCGGCCTTGGCACCCGGCCACGTTCACTTGCTCATTCCGCGATTTGTGCCGGCGGGCCGGCCTGCAACTGCGGTTCTATGACCTACGCCACTCTCATGGTGCGGCTCTGCTCCGTTCAGGAGTGCATCCCAAGATTGTCTCGGAACGTCTCGGGCACAGTACCATCGGCCTCACGCTGGATACCTACAGCCACCTGCTCCTAGACATGCAGAAGCAAGTAGCCAACCTGATTGACGAGAGCCTACGCAATGTCCTCGGGGGCGAGGAATAGGGGGCACCTGGGAAAAATGTTTGCAAACGGAGGGCAAAAACCCATTGCGGACTTATCTCGCACTACTTCAACCACGAAGAATGCCTGCAAATAGAGGCGGAGGGGGCGGGATTCGAACCCGCGAGACCTTGCGGCCTGCCGGTTTTCAAGACCGGTGCATTCAACCACTCTGCCACCCCTCCGCTGTGCCGGCTGAGCCCGGGGCGATCTTGGAGTATACAGCCTAAGCGACAGGACCGATAATGGCTAGAGGCCAGGCGAGGAAGAACGCAGCCACCAAACCTATCACCCAGAAAGCGACTGCTATGGCGAAGCTAATCCAGCACCACATCTTGGCCTTGCGGGAGGCTTCTTGGGCTCCGGCTATGTCTCCAATGGCTAGTTTCTCACCTACTCTGCTTGCGTATACCACAGCCGCGATGCCGGTGGGCCAAAAGCACAGGATGAGCACAGCTATAGCCCACCCCATATAGCTCGGGATGTGAGGAATAATGCCGTGGCGCGACAATGTTCCTGCGTACACGGGCGGTGGTGAGGGTACGTAAGGGGGAGGAACGGGTCCTGGTCCGTATTGGCCGGGGGTTGCGCTCCAGTTCCCTCCGGGGCTGCTCCATTGGTCCTTGTATTTCTGGAGATTCTGGCCGCAGACTGTGCAGTATCTACTTGTGTCGTCGTTTTCAGCTCCACACTGTGGGCAATACATGACGTCTCCCCCCGGTATGCTCAATTTCTGTTAGTCTGCGCTGGCGCAGCGGCTTGAGCAGCCCAGTCGGCTAGCCGCTCGAGTGCTTCGGCTCGCTGGCGCAGGCGGTCTGCCGATATCTTTAGGGCTTCGAGGCCAGTCTCGGTAAGAGCATAGATTCTCCGGCTAGGTCCGGTCTGCGGGGTTTCCCACGATGAGGTGACCCAGCCCTGCTCCTCCATCATACGTAACAGGCGATACATGGTGCCGGCGTCCGCGCAGATCAAGTCTCCGGTCATCTGCTCAATTTGGTCGAACAACTCGTAGCCGTGAGCGGGTGAGGCGGCCAAGAGCGCAAGTATGCAAGTCTCCAAGATTGAGCGGCGGTACCGCCCGCGACCCGGTCTCCTGCCTCCTGCTTCTCCGCAATGCCAACCACCCGGCTCGCCTCTCACACTTGTGCCTCCCACACAGTCAGTCTGGTGTCAGGTCTCGGTTGTCTCAGTGGTCGCAAGCGTTTTCTCCTGTTTCAAGGGTACGTGCAAGGTACCGCTCTACCAAGACCTCTGGTGGTTCTGCTGGTGCACCAGTGATCACAGTCACTCCTTGATTGGCAAAAAGCTCCTTAGCCCGACTACCCATGCCACCTGCTATGACAAAGCGAGCTCCCTTGTCTGCCAGCCACGAGGGGAGAAGACCGGGCTCGTGCTCCGGGGCATCAATGGTGGTCATGCTGATGATCTTCTTGGATCGAGCGTCCACATCTACTAAGGCAAACTGCTCGGAGTGGCCAAAGTGGGAACTGAGCTTTCCATCCTGAACCGGGATGGCAAACCGCCACACTGCGTCCACATCTGGGAGAGCTGGCTCGGGAGACTGGCGAACAGGCTCAGCCGAGTCAGTGGAGGGCGACGGTCCGCTGGGGGCTGCCGCGGCTGAGGTTTCTTCCAAGGCCAGTAGTCGCTCTACTGCTCTTGCAAACTCCTTGGCTGCAGGACTCTTGGAGTAATGGTAAATGTATGGTTTGCCTGCGTCGCCTGCCTCAACTATGGCGGGATCGAGGGGTACGCTTGCAAGTAGGGGAACCCCCGCTTTTTCGGCCATAGCCTCGCCCCCGCCCTTGCTGAACACGTGGGTTACGTGTCCACAGTTGGGACAGACAAATCCGGCCATGTTTTCAATTACTCCAAGGACTGGCAGGTCAAGCAGGGAACAGAAGCGGACAGAGCGCCGCACGTTGGCCAGAGCCGTTTCTTGGGGCGTAGTCACAATAATCGCTCCGTCTGCATCACCCATGGCTTGGCACACGGCAAGCGGCTCATCTCCTGTTCCGGGCGGAGAGTCGACGATCAAATAATCAAGCTCACCCCACTCTACCTCTCCAAGAAACTGCTCAATTGCCACGGCTTTCATGGGGCCGCGCCACACTACGGCGCTGTCCTGTTCACCGAGCAAGAACCCGATGGACATCACTTTGAGATTCTCGCCCACCTCTACTGGGATGAGAGTTTCGCCCTCTATGAGTACCGGGCGATTCTTAAGCCCAAGTAGCTGCGGGACAGTCGGCCCGTGCAAATCGATGTCGAGCAACCCTACTCGCCTGCCCTCTAAGGCAAGGCCGATGGCGAGATTGACTGCAACTGTGCTTTTCCCCACCCCGCCTTTACCAGAGAGAACGATGATCTTGTGCTTAATTTGCGCCATCCGATCTTGGACAGCGCGGGCTCTTTCGTTATGAACTCCACCGCATTCAGATCCACTACATCCCATTTTGGTGCCTCTACCTTTCGTTAAGCATTCGCTTCACATTTTCCCACATTGCCATTATTTGGTTGGCCACAGGGCTATCTCGTGTGTCTCCACAAGCATGTTGATGCACACGGCTAGGGGACCGGCAAGTGCGCGGGCGCGTTGCACTAGTCGCTCCAGGTTGTGTTCCGCGGGCGCGGTGGGCTGGATTACGGCAAGGAGGAGGGCGGCGCCGCCCTTCCGGGCAAGCTCAAGGGCGTTTTTCCTTTACCAGCGTAACCAACTCCGCGAATTTTGCCCACCCAGATTATGGCGCGCGTGGACCAACGTGCCACGTCGTGTATCGGAGATAAACCACTCCCCAAGTTCCGCCTCCTGGATATCTGGTACCTGATTAGGACACACATGGGCGCACACTACACATGTCCCGCAACTGGAGATGTCCACGACATAAGCCAAGCCTTGGCTTTGCATTTGCGGCGATGCAAGGATGGCCTAGAGCCCACAGGAGCCCTGGCATACTCTGCAGGTATTGCAGCGGTTCTTTGGAGATGATACCCAAGCTGCAAAGGCCAAGATCGCTTGTAGGGCCTTTTGGAGAAGCCGACGCCGTGGATCACGTTCGCAAGGTAAACGTAAGGCCGTAGCTTCGCGTTCAAGCCATAGTCTCGCACCGTGGCAACGCAGAGGCCATAGTCTGGCACCGTGGCAACACCGAGGCCATAGTCTGGCACCGTGGCAACGCTGAGGCCAGAGTCTCCCAGCGTGGTAAGTTTGTGTCGTCTCAATGTCGAGAGATTCTGTCTGGGAGGGGGCTATGGCTGAAGGACAGGGCGAGAGGTATGACGATTTAAGCGAGCGAATCCGGCGCGCTATTGCTACCGATAGCATGGTGCGCCTTTTTGGTATTGCGGTTGAAGAGGCGGGAGATAGCTACACCCGGGTTTCGGCGGAGGTAAAGGAGGAGTTTCTCCAGCTTCATGGCCTAGCCCATGGTGCGTTCATTTTTGCCTTGATGGATGTGGCTTTCGCTCTTACGGTAAATGCCAAGAGTGACGCTGTAGCAGTACAGTGGAGCATAAGCCAGTTTCGCTCCGCCCGACTGGGCGAGAAGGTAGTGGCGGAATGTCGGCTTCTCCACTCTGGCCGCCGCCTTGTAGTGGTTGAGCTGCAGGCGCTTGGCCCGGGCAGCAAGCTGCTTGCCAAAGGACAAGCTACAGCGATACCAGTGGGGGACACCCCGCCAGTGACAAGGCGTTGCTAGCCTTGCTCCGCGGCCGGTCCAGGAGCAAGGACTCCCGGAGCTTTGCGCACCAGTTTGACTTTTTCTGCTGCCAAGCGGGGCGAGAGCCCCACTGCGTAGATTTCTGGATTGCGCAGCCGGCGCAACTCCTCAGGCAAAGATGCTACTTGGGCACGGGCACGGGCTCGAATCTCTTCCAGAGTGGGCAGTTGGACTATCCGCTTGCCTCCCCGCATGACTGGCTGCAACAAGTCCTCACAAGACGCTGCATCCCACACCGCCCGCAGAAACGAGAGGTCGTGGCGCTCAGCAAAAGGCACCGGCTTGGCGGGCTGGCCAGGATCGATTACATCGGGCGGCTCATCGGCCAGGCGAATAATGTCGGCAAGCGGACGGCCGTGGTCGTCGTAATAGCGGACGACGCGCTTGCGTCCGGGGTCGGTCATCTTGGCTGGGTTCGAAGACAGCTTGATACGCGGCTCCCAGACTCCATCTTCCCGCTGGACCGCCACCAGTTTGTAGACCCCGCCCAGAGCGGGGTGACTGGATGCGGTGATCAAATGTGTTCCCACGCCCCAAGAGTTGATGGGCGCCCCCTGTCTTTTGAGGTCAGCGATAAGGTCTTCGTCGAGCTCATTTGAAGCCACAATTAGCGGATCCTCAAACCCAGCCTCCGTAAACATTCGGTAGGCTGCCTTGCTTAGCCGCGCCAGGTCTCCCGAATCCAGTCTTATCGCCGCCCGCACTTTGCGGCCGGAATCCCTGAGTTCTTTGAAGACCTGAAGGGCATTGGGAAGCCCGGAGGTTAGGGTGTCATAGGTATCCACGAGTAAGATGGGATCTTCATAACATGCGGCGTAGGCTCGGAATGCCTCGATCTCACTATCAAAGCTCATAATCCAGGAATGAGCCTGTGTCCCACGCACGGGAATGCCGAAAAGCTTGCCAGCGAGCATATTCGAAGTGCTGTCGGCCCCGCCGATGTAGGCGGCCCGCGATCCACTCAACCCACCGTCGGGCCCGTGCGCCCGGCGAAGACCAAACTCGGCCAGATGGTCGTCGCCGCAGGCAAGGCGAATGCGGGCAGTCTTGGTAGCGATAAGGGTTTGGTAATTAAGAGCATTCAGCACCGCAGTTTCTATGAGCTGGGCTTGAATCAACGGACCTTCCACTTGCAGGATGGGCTCGTGCGGGAAGACTACGGTCCCTTCCGGAACCGCCTCGATGTCTACCTCGGGGCGAAAGTCCTTTAGATAGTCAAGAAAGCCAGGCTCGAAAATGCCGAGCCTCTCCAAGTACGCAAGATCCTGATCGGTGAAACGAAGGTTCTCAATAAGGTCAAGCAATTGCTCAAGACCAGCAGCAATAGCGAAGCCTGCGTGCGGGGGAAGCTCACGGAAAGTGTAGTTAAAGCAGGCAGGAAGGTCGCGCTGACCGGTTTTCCAGTAGCCTCCCATCATGGTGAGCTGGTAGAAATCTGTGAGCAGAGCCAAATCTTCTCGCCTGGCCCACCGCTGGGAAACGTCCAATTCTGGTCCAGTCAAATGCTGCTCTGCGCCGGTGATGTGCTGCTCGGCCGCGGTCATATGCTGCCTCAATTAGCCGACAACTGGTCTGACCGGACTACAACTGCGCCTGCTTGCTCGAGTTCAGCTAGCGTCGCTCGAAAGCTCTCCTCGGTGATGCCCCGGATGGCATCACTTATCACGTACACCGCAAATCCTGCTGCCAAGGCGTCAAGCGCCGTGTGCTTCACACAGTATTCGGCTGCAAGGCCGGTGACAAAGACTCGCTCTACTCCGTGAGCGCGCAGGAACTCTGCTAGGTCTAAATTCTCAAGCTGAAAAGCGCTGTACGCTTCGTGCCCGGGGTTATCCCCTTTGCTGACCAATATAGCGTTCATGGGAATTTCAAGGTCGGGATGCCAGGCAGCTCCCGGGGTTCCCTGCACGCAATGACGAGGCCATGAGCCATCCTTGTACTCGGGGGTATCCGAGAAGCTGATGTGATTGGGTGGATGCCAGTCTCGTGTATAAACCCAGCGCTTGAACAAGGGCGCGAGCTGGTTAATGACAGGCACCACCTGATCGCCGTGGGGGACCGGCAAGCTACCGCCGGGACAAAAATCCCGTTGCACATCCACTACGATCAGCACGTCCTTGCTCCCGATCGGGATCAATCGTTCCTTGTCTGCGTTGCCCTTGCCCGCCATCACTGCCCCATGCTTGCTCGTGCTAGGTGTTGTGTGGGTCCCAAGCTTTGGGCCGGCCGAGGCGATCCATACCGAGCGGCATAAAAGGCCGAAGTACCTCGGGAACCACTATTTCCCCCTCCCTCGTCTGGTAATTCTCCATGATAGCTATCATGGTGCGTCCCAGAGCAACTACGGTTCCGTTTAAGGTGTGCACCAAATAAGGACCGCCACTCTGGCCTTTGGCTCTAGTGCGCAAGCGTCTTGCCTGATAGTCGGTGCAGTTTGAACAGGAGGTGACCTCGCGATACCGACCCTCGGACGGAAGCCAGGCCTCAAGGTCGTACTTCTTGGCAGCCGAAGCTCCTAGATCTCCGGCTGCGATGTTTACTGCCCTGTAGGGGATGCCTAGTTCCTGCAAGATTTCTTCCTGAATAGAAAGCATGAAATCGTGTTCTTCGCGGGAGTGTTCTGGATGGCAGAAGCTGAACATCTCCACCTTATCAAACTGGTGCACCCGAAAGATGCCCCTAGTGTCTTTGCCTGCCGCTCCGGCTTCGCGCCTAAAGCAGGTCGAATATCCCACATAGCGCAGAGGCAGGTCGTTCTCGTCCAAGATCTCATCCATGTGGAGGGCTGCAAGCGAGACCTCTGATGTGCCCACCAGGTTGAGCCCATCTGCCTCTACCCGGTAAACCTGGCTCATATCCGTCGGGAAAAAACCGGTTCCGTACATAGCTTCGTCTCGCACCAGCACGGGAACAATCACCGGCCTAAACCCCTTGCTGGACAGCTTCTCGATCGCGTAGCGAACGAGGGCAAACTGCAGAAAGACAAGATCGCCTTTTAAGTAAGCAAACCGGCTCCCAGACGTACGGGCCGCGCGTTCAAGGTCAATGAAGTCGTGTAGCTCCCCAAGATCTAGGTGGTCTAGGACAGGAAAATCAAACTCCCGTGGGGTCCCCCAATGGCGCATCACTAGAGAGTTTTCCTCGCCTCCCTCGGGGGCGGTAGGATCAGGCAAATTAGGAACTCTTAGCAGCTCTTCCTCTAGTGCCGCCTCAATGTCTCTGACTTTGGCCTCAAGGGACTTGATCTCTTCTCCCACTGCCCTCATGGCCTCGATCTTGTCGGTTGCGTCTCCTCCTTGCCGCTTAATCTGCGCTATTTCTTCACTTACTTGATTACGCAGCGCTCTGCGGGCTTCGAGTATGCTCAGTGACTCTCTTCGCTCGCGATCCAGCTCGAGCAGGCGATCCAACGCATCCTCAGCTTTGGAGCCGCGACGGCGAAGGGCGGCGCGCACTGCATCGGGGTTGCTGCGAATCAACTTGATATCGAGCACCGAGAACCTCCTCTTTGGTCTCGACAGCGCCTGAGTCAACTAGCGACTACGTACCAATGGCCGGCCCACCGGGTAACTGCCGAGCACAGTCAGGCGGGGCAGCTTGCAGTTGAGACAGCGAAGCGCGTCGGCTACGGCGGGGTCCACAATCTTGCCTTCCATGTCGACTATGAAGATGTAGTCTCCTAACCGGCGCTTCGAGGGCCGAGACTCGATCTTGGTCAAATTGATATGGCGAAAGGCAAACTCTTGCAAAATCAGAAGCAAAGCTCCTGGCTGATCGGTGATTATCTCGCATACCACCGATGTCTTGTATGGCTCAAACCAGTCTTGCCGCTCTCGCTGTCGAGCCAAGAACACGAACCGAGTTTCGTTGTCTTCGTGATCCTCAATGTTTGATTCTAGAACCACGCACCCGTACTTAGCTCCTGCCAGCCGGGTTCCGATGGCCGCCCATGGTTCCGAAGACGAGGCTACTTTCTCGACGGCGTTAGCAGTTGAGTTGGCTGCTTCTATCTCTCGACCGGGAAGGTTACGTCTAAGCCAACCGCGACATTGGGCGGTAGCATGCGGGTGCGAGATAACCCGAGTGATTTGCTCAAGAGTCACTCCGGGACGAGCTAGTAAGCAATGGCTAATGGGGTGCCTTATTTCCCGCACGATCTGGAGGTTGTCGACTTCGTGGGCAAGCATGTCCACGGTTGCTGACACCGAACCCTCGATAGAGTTTTCGATGGGCACGAGCGCGCAGTCCACCTCGCCAGTGGACACCGCTTCAATGGTCTCCTGAGTAGAGGGGTAAGGTATGAATTCGCGCAGTTCACCAGACGGGGTGCGTTCGTCAATGTTGGCGCGCAAAGCCTCCTCTGTAAAAGTACCGCTCGGGCCAAGGAAGCCGATGCTTTTTGCTGCAACCGGCAGAGGATAGCTAAGTGAAGAGGTTGCCCACCGGGGTAAATCGGGTCTACTACGCTCGCAACTCACGAAGTTCCCTCCTCGGTGTCGAGCTTTGAGTTCTGCTCTTTGATATTAGGCTCCTCGCTAGCCCTCTTCACTTGAGTGACAGCCTTTCTCCGCTCATGTATAAACCGTTCAGCCATACTGACGGGTGAGGGAGTTGTGGGCTGTTCCCAGCCTCTGGCTGAAGGCACCACTGTCTCTTCTACGTCGGGGAGGCCCCGCCGCCGGCGCCAGCGATTCTCCCGGGCCACCTCGCGTTCTTCGTCTTTACGGGTTCCGGGAATCCCCAAAGCTATAGGAGTTCCTTCTGGGAAGAAGGGCTCTTCGTCTTCAGCTTCGGTCCGCGAGAGGTCTAGGCTCTTGCTTGGGCGCGGCCGGATCACAAAAGGAGCATTGCCGCGCGCCTGATTGATTGCCTCAATTTCTTCCGGAGCAAGCGGAATGTCGGGCTCTCCATCCTTTACGATCTTGACGTATGTGCGGGCAAAATCGCGGCTCACTACGGTAGTCATGATTACTCCGTCACCAGCTGAGTTAAGAAAAGCCATGGCGGTGCTTTGCCGTCCGCCCATCTCGTCCAATGCGTCAAACCGCACAACGCCAACTCGCGAAAGGCACTTGTCAATACGCACGTCATGGTCCCGGGCGGCCAGCGCTAGATCTTCAACCGCCACCCGCATATTGGCGATTTTCTCGTCCAAGGAAGCCACGTGTTCAACTATGTCAGTGTTTCCCCGCGAACCAAGGATTACGCGCTGCTTGCGCTGGTACTGCAGGAGCCGCCAGTAGGTGAGAACAAGCCCGCAACCGGCAAGGACAGCCAGAGCGATAGCCACTATGGATAAGATTTCAAAAGCTTGCACCGAGCCTGCCTCCGGGCGTGTTAGAGCTTAAAGATGACATTTGCTTCGATTATGTTGTTCTTGCTGTACTTCTCTTCAGGAACAGGGCCCACTTTTACACGTAGCAGCGCAACTTCGCCGTAGGGGGCCGGGTCTATGCCCTTCACTTTAACTACGGTTTGGGTCTTAGCTTTCAGCTGGGGAATCGTCACCGTGACACTCTGTGGCTCCGTAGAGGAAGAGGTGCGGAGAGTAACCACCACCGGTACATCTTTTTCGTCCACATTGCCCTGATTTTCCACTGTGACCTCAAAAGCCAGGTCAGCGCTGGAGGTCAGATTAAAAGTGCCTCCGGCGGTTATTTCTTTTTCATCCGGAAGAGCCACCACCTTTTTTACTGCCACACCACGGACAGTCTGGAGACTACCTGCGCTCTTAAGACCCGCCAGCACATCCAGCACTTCTGCTGTGGAATCTAAGTCGGGGTCAGAGAAGAACTTGCTCTCCGGTATGGTGACTCCGCTAATTTCTCTCTCTGCGAGCACTGCTCTGGCTTTAGGGATGAAGAGCTCCTGGTACAAGAAGTCCGAAGTAGTAAGGTAGCGTAAGGCATGTGAGATCTGCTCGCTCGCTACCTCGGTATCCTCTACTTCAAGCGCGCTTAAGATTGCAGGCTTGAGCTCGGCCATGCCCATCTGCCGAAAGTTCATCACCAACAGGAAATACTGGTGCACCCCTTGCTCTGCGAGACTCTTGGGCGGCTCCACTTCTTCTGCTTTGATCTGCAATCTTTCTGAAGCAGCAGCCAAGTTCTCCAGCCTGCTCTGAATCTCCATGCGGCTGATATCTCCTGGGTTGGTGAGGAGCTGCTCAAGTTCAGAGCCGACGGCGTCGGACTGTTTAAGAATCTCAGCCAGGGAAGTCACGTACCGCTGAAACTCGGCCACCTCCCCACCGTGTGACGCGCTACGCACGGCAAAGACAATTACCACCACCAGGATGATGACTATCGCAAGGCCAAGCAGCAGGCGAGGAAGCGACTTTGGCATGGTTGCTCTGGGACGACGACTTCTTGCGCCCCTGGCGGGTCCGTCTTGAGTGATATCTATATCGTCCTGAGCCATCTATCGTCGGGTAACCTAGCGGAAAACAAATAGTGGGCGAGGGGGGACTTGAACCCCCACGAGCGTAAGCTCACTAGACCCTGAATCTAGCGCGTCTGCCAATTCCGCCACTCGCCCAGACTGTCCTGGAGTATAGCACACCGGATATACTGGGCTGGTATGACCGATTCCGCGCTTTTACTGGGTCGATATCGGGTTGTGCGCAAGCTGGGCAGCGGGGCCTTTGCTACCGTCTACTTGGCCGACGACCTTAAGATGGGTCGGCCGGTGGCAATTAAGGTAGTGGAGCACGCGGCAGACGTCGAAGACCGCGTAATTCGCGAAGCCCAGGCTGCAGCCAAACTAAGCCATCCCCACATCTTGACCGTTTACGAGATGGTGCGGGAGCCCGAGCGGACGTATTTGATCACCGAGTACATTCAGGGAAGAACTCTCCGGGATCATTACCGAGATCAGACTCTTACCGACCTGGACCTGGTTGAGATTGGTGTCCAACTCTGTCGGGCCCTCGAGCACGCCCACCGTCGTGGAGTAGTGCATCGTGACATCAAGCCTGAGAACATCATGCTCGTTGAGGGTGACGCCATTGATGTGCGGCTAATGGACTTTGGTGTGGCTCAGTTGGAAGACCGGGTCTCCATAACCCTGGACGGCGACTTGGTAGGGACCCTGGCCTACATGTCACCGGAGCAGATCGAGGGCAAAACCGTTGACTCCCGGAGTGACATCTACTCTTTGGCCTTGACGCTCTACGAAGGCTTCACTCAGAAGAATCCTCGCCGAGGAAGAAAGCTAAGGGAACTGCTGCGCGACATGTCCCGACCCAACATTCCTCCTCTGGTGGAAAACCGACCAGATCTTCCCCTTGAGCTCTCTGAAGTGCTTGAGCGGGCGATGGCGGAGGACCGGTATGTACGCCCTGACGCAGCTCAGCTAGGACGCGCACTCGCTAGGGTGAGCAAACTGATGCCTGAGCCGGACATCCCTGCGCGAGGCACTGCGGAGCAATTGGCCACCCGGGTCAAGAGGAGACTAAAGGTGCCTGTTGCTGCGCGGGAGCGGTTTGTTTTCATGGGGCAGAGGGTAGCCAGCGGGGCCTTTGCGCTTTGCTGCCTAATTTATGTCTTACCGCGGGTACCCTTCTATCCTGCGGCTTGGATTACTCCCATGGTGGCCGGGGTGAGCTTCCTTGCCTTGCTTTGGCCCTTCGGCGGGGGCACGGTGGCTCTTGCTGTCCTTGCACCTCCCATGTTTGCATCGGGTGTCGGGTGGGGAGTGATATACAGCGTTCTAGCGGCTCTTAGTATGGGACTGCTTTGGTGGCGGCGAAAGGAATGGGCTGTTCTCTTGCCAGGGGCAGCGTTGGTGTTGGCGCCCTGGGGACTAGGTCTTGCTCTGGCGCCCCTGGCGGGAGCTGGTCTGCGTCGCTGGGGTCCCTGGGTCGGGTTCCTACACGGGCTGTTGCTTGCTTGCGCAGGAGGTCTTGCTGGCTGGGAGCTGCTCCCGTACAGCTATACGCCGAGTCCGGGACCGGTGCTTGAGGCTGTAAGTCACGCTGTATCCCCGGTGACGGTATTCCTTGAGCTAGCCAGACTGCTTGACCGTCGTCCAGAGCTAGCTTTGCAGATCCTCCTCCTTACTGTTTTTTCGTTCCCTTTCTACCTGCTCGTGGGGAAATCGTTTGTGCGGCGGGTTTGGGGGGCATCCATTTACCTTGTTTGCATCTTGGCTGGCTGGGTCGTCGGGCCGCTCTTGCTCTACGGTGCGCCGATAGAGCTCGGGCGTTTTCTCGTGGCCTATGCGGCCTGCGCTATAATGACCTACCTGGCGGCTTTGCTTACGCCGACGGAGCGCGCGGGCACTCTGTAAGATCAGGCAACCACTTGCGAGGCTAGAGCATGAGGATCAGAGCGCGCCGAAACAAGATTTCGCAACTTCACGTCCAACCCGAAGAGTTGGCTCGCAAGCTGATCAAAGAGATGGAGGATCACAGGGTGACCAAAGGCTCCGTTTCTTGGGTGCCTTCGCGCTATACAGTGTTTCTTTGCCCTCCGGATTATGAACGCTACGCCGAGCACATCGACGCCATGCAGGTTGAGCTCAGCCGGCATGTAGCTAGGCGGGTGAGAAGCAAGAAGTACAAGACTTCCAATGAGCCTGTGGTAGATATTGTGGTCGATCCCGATCTACGACTTGGTTATTTTGGCATTCAGGCTCATGACGACGAGCCGGCTTCTTTGCGTTCTCAACCGGAAGCGACCGCAATCCTAAGTAGAACAGAAGCCGAGCGGCTTGGGCTTGCTCAACAACTTATCGTCATAAGGGCTGATGGCCGGGAACAGCGTTTTAGCAAGTCCCGAGTTTTGATAGGTCGGTCTCGGGAAGCCGACTTTCGGCTAGACGATCCCGAAGTATCTCGCAAGCACGCGCTTGTTTTTTGGTCCGAGGGAGAGATCGTGATCAAAGATCTTGAATCCACCAATGGCACCATGGTGAACGGGCGGTTGGTTTCGTCTGCAACTGTGCGACCAGGAGATGTAGTGACCATTGGGGACCATCGCTTATTTATCGAAACAGGCTAGGCGCAGAAACCGGGGCTTCTGATGCTGCAGGTTGTTCTGCTGGTGGGCAAGTTCTTATTCCTAGCCATTCTTTATGCCTTTGTGATCCGACTGGTGCGAATTGCTGCGAAGGAGCTCAAAGCCTCGGGAGCGGTGTCCGTGTCTTATCAGGCAACCGGAGCGACGGGACAGTTTGCTCCTCATGTCCATCGGGAATCTCCAACTTTTGAGAAAAACCTAGCTCGCGAAGAAACTTGGGAAAGGACAGATGCTGGCTGGAAACTCGTGGTGGAGAAGAGTCCGTGTCTTGCGGTCGGGTCCAGCTTTTTTCTCCCCGTGGGTGGACATATGCTGGCTGGGCGTGCGCCGGAGATGGATATCCACTTGAGTGATACGTTTGTCTCTTCCAAGCATGCTCTATTTGAGGCGCTTCCTACCGGGCTGGTAGTGGAAGACCTGCGCAGCACCAACGGTACACAGGTGAATGGCGTCGACATCACAGAGCCCACTCAGCTCAGGCCGGGCGATAAGGTGGAAATAGGCGACACGATATTTAGAGTGGAGGTGCAGTGATGCGTCTCCGAGCGGGGGTGGTTAGCGATCGGGGTGTTGTCCGCGCGTCCAACGAAGACTCGTATTTCCTGAGACGCGGACTCTACGCCGTTTCGGATGGCATGGGCGGGGCACAAGCTGGGGAGGTGGCCTCGCAAATGGCCTGTCTTGCTTTGCTGGCGCTTGATCCGGCTACCGTTACCGATCAGGACTTGCGAACGGCGGTAAAGAATGCTAACCGGGCCATCATAAGTCGCAGTCTCAGCCAGGTGGATCTCTTAGGCATGGGCACCACGCTTACCGCGGTTCTTATCAAAGACAACAGGGCAATCTGGGCCCACGTTGGAGATTCGCGAGCCTACCTTTATCACAACCAAAAACTAACTCAACTCACTGATGATCACTCCTGGGTGGGGGAGATGGTCCGTCGGGGTGAGCTTACTCCACAGCAAGCAGCAAGCCATCCCCATCGTAGTGTGATCACACGCGCCTTGGGTACGGACTGGGATCTAGAGCCTGACATTGGCGAAACAAGCTTGTGTCCCGGCGACCGTATTTTGTTGTGCAGCGACGGTCTTTCCAATTTTGTCGCCGAAGATGAGATTGCCCGTATTCTTGCTGAGGGAAAGTCACCCCACGAAACAGCGGGCATGTTGGTCAAAGCTGCGCTCGAGGCGGGTGGCGATGACAATGTAACTGCGCTTGTGGTGGACGTCATGCCTGATGCTTCCGAGGGCGAGGACACCGCTAGCAGTGAGGAAGACGAGGTAGGTGACCGCATCCTTGTCGGGCCGCCCGATCGTGAATGGTCATCGTTTGGTGGGGTCGGCAGACGACGGGGAGCGGGAGTCATCCACAAACTCGGTCTCAAGCCGGGCTCGCGGCCTTCGGGTGATGTGGGCGAGGCGAATCAGGCCAACCCGTTTCCTGCGGAGGGTCAAAACGAAGTTGTAGCTGAACCGAAGCGACGGCGGTTTCGGGGAAGGTGGATTGCCACCTTTGCGATCATTGCCGTACTACTTGTGGGGCTAGTCAGTTTTGCTATTTACAACTCGACTGTCTACTACGTGGGGGAATATAACGGTCTTTTGGCGCTTTACCGAGGCATCCCGGCCACCGTAGTCGGTATCGACCTTTCGTCCCCAGTGGAGTTGACCAGCGTAGCCTATGACTCTCTCCCTCCCTATCTCAAAGCAGAGGTTGATTCCCACAGGCTAGTAAGTAAGCGAGAGGGTCAGCAGTTTCTGCGCACCCTAAGCATCTTGGATCAAGGACAGTGAGCGCCCGCAACCGCGAACTGGTATTTCTGGTACCGGCTCTAATTCTGACCACCCTGGGATTTGCTCTTGTCTACACGCAAAAAGCCTCCTTGTTGACTTTGAGCTCGCTCACCTACGGGGGGCTGTTTCTCGTGCTTTTCCTAATAGCCCACATTGGGCGCCGGGTGTTGGCTCCCAAGGCCGACCCGGTTCTCTTGCCAGTAACTGCCCTGTTGTCCACGCTTGGGATCGTCCTGCTTTATCGCCTCAACGAGAAGTTGGCCCTTAGACAGGCCATGTGGCTTGTGGTGGGTCTGGCCGCTTTTCTGCTTGTGCTCGTGCTTGTACGTCGGCTTCAAACGTTGGCCAACCTGCGATATGTGCTTGGCGGTTTGGGTCTTCTCTTGCTCCTAATCACGGCTGTTCTTGGACGTGAGATAAACGGAGCCAAGCTGTGGGTGCATCTCGGTCCTGTTAACTTTCAACCAGGAGAACTGGCAAAGATTCTCCTGATCTTGTTCTTCGCCGCGTATCTCGTGGATATGCGCGAAGTACTTACGGTGAGCACTCACCGTGTGCTAGGTGTTCCCCTTCCCCCATTTCGCTATCTTGCGCCCCTTGTAGCTATCTGGGGGCTGTCTATGGTGCTTGTGATCTTTGTGAAAGACCTGGGCACGGGGCTACTTTTCTTTGGCGCTCTTTTGGCATTGCTCTATGTCGCTACCGGGAGACTGTTTTATGTTCTTGTGGGATTGGCCCTGTTCATTGTGGGTGCTTTCGGGCTCTACTACTTGTTTCCCCATGTGCAAGCTCGTGTGGACATATGGCTTGATCCATGGCAAGACCCTAGCGGACGTGGGTATCAAGTAGTGCAATCTCTGTTTGCCTTGGCGGAAGGGGGATTGTTCGGACGGGGACTGGGCCAGGGTTACCTCTTGCTGCCGTCGGGAAAAACCATCATTCCCAATCTGGAAACAGACTTTATCTTTTCTGCTATCGGCGAAGAGTTAGGTCTGGCAGGCGCCGCTGCCATTATCCTCCTTTATCTCATCTTCACCTATCGGGGCTTCCGAGTGGCGGTAAGGGCCAGAGATGATTTCTCGCGGCTACTGGCTACCGGTCTCACCAGCATCTTTGCGCTTCAGGCTTTTCTGATCATCGGGGGAGTGACCAAGCTCATTCCCCTTACCGGTATCACGCTTCCTTTTGTTAGCTACGGCGGCAGCTCGATTGTGGCCAACTTCATCCTTCTTGCTTTGCTTCTGCGTACAAGCAACGAGGAGGAGAACTTTGGATAAGCCTATCCGCCGCCTTTTCTTGTTCTTTGCCGTTTTGTTTGTGGCGCTTATTGTGCAACTCACCTACGTACAAGTGTGGGCTGCTCCTACACTCAAGACCCACCCGGCTAACACCCGCGCCATAGCGGAGGAGATGAAGATCAAGCGCGGCGACATCATCTCTGCTGACGCTGTCAAATTGGCCACGAGCAGGCAAGAGGGCGAATACTACGTTCGTGAGTATCCGCAGGGAGATCTAGTTTCTCCTTGGCTTGGCTACAACTCCACTCGGTACGGACGGGCAGGCATAGAGAGGGTCTACAACCAGGAGCTGTCCGGCCAGGTTGGTGTCTTGGGTCTCCGCACGTATTGGGACCAGCTTCTTGAGCGTACACATGAAGGTGCTCATCTCAAACTGACTATTGACCTAGCTGTGCAACGGGCGGCTGCAGAAGCTCTCGGCAATAGGAAGGGAGCGGTGGTTGCTCTTGACCCGCGGACTGGAGCCATACTGGCCATGGTTTCCTACCCTCGTTTTGATCCCAACCACATCGAAGAGCAATGGAGGGAGCTCAACAGCGATCCTGCCGCGCCTTTGCTTAACCGAGCTATTTATGGCCTATACCCCCCGGGCTCGGTGTTTAAGACGGTGGTGGTTGCGGCTGCTTTGGAAAAAGGTGTGGCAACCCCAGAGACAGAATTTGAAGACACAGGGAGCGTCAAAGCGGGGGGCTTTGTGGTCAACAACTATGGAGGCCAGGTCTACGGCAAACACAACTTGGTTGAGGCCTTTGCAAAGAGCATCAACACCACGTTCGCCAAGATCGGAGTTGTTCTCGGTTCAGATGCTTTGGCCAGCTATGCCTCCGCCTTTGGCTTTGGCCAGGAACTGCCTTGGAGACTGGGGAGTGCAGTCAGTCGGTTCCCTGCTCAAGAGAGCCTGGACAAGGCTCATCTGGCTCAGGTTTCCTATGGGCAGGGGGAGCTTCTTGTCACCCCGCTTGAGATGGCTCTAGTAGCAGCTGGGGTGGCAAACAAAGGTACGATTATGAAGCCATACGTCGTGTCGCAGGTGCTCGATCCTAAGGGGGATGTCATCAGCCAGGCTGATCCCTCAGAATGGCTACGGCCCATCTCGCCCAATACTGCCAAGATTGTGAGCGATTTGATGGTAGCGGTGGTCGAAAAGGGCACGGGAACCAGGGCCGCCCTTTCCGGCGTCAAGATAGCAGGTAAGACCGGCACAGCTGAGGTGGCCGGGGCCTCTCCTCACGCCTGGTTTATAGGCTTCGCTCCCGCTTCTGATCCCAAGGTGGCTGTGGCGGTCTTGGTCGAAAATGGCGGAAGCGGCGGAATTACGGCCGCGCCCATTGCTCGAGAAGTCATCGCGGCTGTGTTACGCCGCTAGCAGGAACGTTTGGCTGTGGTGAGGTAGTATTGGCTTTTAACGGCTAAGGTGCGCCGGACAGACGGTGCAGGGAGCCGGTGGAATGGAAGAAATAAACGGAATAATTGGCAAAGTTTTTGACGATCGTTACGAGGTTCTCCGCAAGATTGGTAGCGGGGGGATGGCGGATGTTTATCTAGCTCACGACCGCCTCCTGGGTCGCCCCGTGGCGATTAAGATTTTGTCGGCTCGATATGCCAGTGACGAGCAGTTTGTGGAGCGCTTCCGACGCGAAGCTAGCGCTGCGGCTGGGCTGAATCACCCCAACATAGTGCAGATCTACGACCGGGGTGAAGCCGAGGGTACCTACTACATCGCCATGGAGTACCTGGAGGGCCGGCCGCTTAAAGACATCATCCGGAAGTACGCTCCGCTGAGCCCAGAACTCATTCTTTCAATTTCTATTCAAATAGTGGAAGCTCTCCGGTTTGCACATCGGCGGCATGTCATACACAGAGATATCAAGCCGCAGAACATCATTGTGGACAACGAGGGGCGGGTCAAGGTCACAGACTTTGGCATTGCGCGCGCGGGAAACGCGGCGACAATGACTGAGGCGGGCTCAATCTTGGGCACAGCGCACTACCTATCTCCTGAACAGGCGCAGGGAAAGCCGGTCGAGCCTGCCTCGGATCTGTACTCGCTAGGTGTGGTGATGTACGAGATGGCGACGGGAAGGCTCCCCTTTGAAGGGGATAACCCCGTCACCATAGCTATGCAGCATGTACATGACGCCCCGGTTCCTCCTCGGTCCATAGTGCCCGACATACCGGAGAATCTGGAAGCCATCATTCTTCGGGCTCTGAGCAAGGACCCAACACAGCGCTACTTGACCGCTCAAGCCATGCTGGAAGACCTGAGGCGGGCTCAGTTGGGCGAGCCGGTGACCTTCCCCGCTTCCATATCAGAGGAACCAACACGCGTGATGACCCCGGCTGCTGAGGGCGCGACGCAGGCCACTCAGGTGCGGCGCCGGGGGCCTGCCGAAACAGCGTTGGCTGACACCTTGCCCCGTGTTCAATACGAAGCCCCCCGCAGGCAGAATCTCTGGCCATGGGTGCTGGTGGCCGTATTAATCCTGGCTCTTGGCGGCGCTGCTTACGCCATTTTCTCGAATTGGGGGACCTCCGAGAGTCAGCTTGTGGTGGTGCCTTCAGTTCTAGGTCTGACTGGTGCGGACGCGAAACAGAAGATCGAGGCTCTTGGGCTTAAGTTTAAGAACGCAGGAGAGCAAGCCTCGGCTGATTACCCGGCGGGCCAAGTGTGCAGACAAGAGCCGGAGGAGGGGGTCAAGCTTGCCAAGGGCGAGACAGTAAGTGTGTGGATCTCGTCTGGGGTGGGCAAGGTGAAGGTTCCCAACGTTGTGGGCCTGGATCAGGTGGATGCGGCTGCCAGGTTGGCGGCTCTGGGGCTTAATCCTAAGCCTAGGAGCGAAGCCGCGCCAGATGCCGTGCCGGGCACGGTGCTACGGCAGAGCCCCGCGGCCGGAGAAATGGTTGATCCGGGCTCGACGGTTGTCATTGTGATTGCGACCGAGGCGGAGACGGTGGTAGTCCCTCGCCTTGTCGGCTACACGGTAGAGTCCGCCACAGCTTATCTTGAGAGTATGGGACTTTCGTACACCATCCAAGAAGTAGACTCTACCTACCCTGGCGGCACAGTGGTAAATCAGGACCCACAGCCTGGCAGGGAGGTAGAACCTGGATACAAGGTGACATTGTTTGTGAGCAATGCGCCTCCGGTTACCACGGTAATGGTTCCCGCGGTGGGCGGTCTTGGCTATAAGGTGGAGCGGGCGACTGCGATTCTGGCCGAGCACTCTCTCAAAGCAAAGATCACTTATTACCCGACTCCTGATTACGAGCCAGGAGTGGTGATTCAACAGGATCCTCCAGCGGGGACAATGGTCGACAAGGGAAGCTACGTAGAGTTGTTAGTGGCGGTGCAACCTCCGTCCACAACCACCACGACGCTTCCGCCAACGACTACGACCACCCTTCCCCCAACTACTACAACTACTGCACCGTCAACTACCTCTACGAGTCAAACCATAGAGTTCTAACAATGGAAAAGAGCAAGCCAACGTTTCAGGATGTACTTTTGCGCTTACAGGAGTTTTGGGCCAAGCAAGGTTGCGTCATCTGGCAGCCTCACCACACCGAGGTTGGCGCGGGGACCTTTAACCCGGCTACCTTTCTTAAGGTTTTGGGGCCTGAGCCCTGGCGCGTAGCTTATGTGGAACCCTCCATTCGTCCCACCGACGGACGTTACGGAGAAAATCCTTACCGTCTAGGTCACTACTACCAATATCAGGTCATCATCAAGCCCTGTCCGCATGACATTCAGGACATTTATCTGGCGTCTCTTGAGCACCTAGGGATTGATCTGGCAAAGCACGACGTTCGCTTTGTAGAGGATGACTGGGAGTCGCCTACCCTTGGAGCTTGGGGCCTGGGCTGGGAAGTGTGGATTGACGGTATGGAGTGCACGCAGTTCACCTATTTTCAGCAAGTGGGGGGCATTGATCTTGACCCGCCCAGCGTGGAGCTGACCTACGGCACCGAGCGGCTCGCCATGTATTTGCAGGGTGTGAACAATGTCTTTGACCTTGTTTGGGTTCCCGGGCTTACCTATGGTGACGTGTATCGCAAGAATGAGGCGCAGTGGTCGATTTACAACTTTGAACTGGCGGATATTTCCTTGCTCCAACGTCTGTTTGTTGATTATGAGCGGGAATGCGAGCGGTGTCTGGAGCGCGGCTTAACCCGGCCAGCATATGATTTTGTTCTCAAGACTTCCCATGTTTTTAACCAGCTTGATGCGCGCGGGGCGATAAGCGTCACTGAACGTACCGGCTACATTGCCCGAGTCCGCAACCTGGCGCGCAAGGTGGCGGAGACCTATGTAGCTGAGCTCGAGGCCGTCAGTTCTGAGCTAAGTGTCCGGCCCAGCGTTGGGGAGGCCGTCGCAGTGGCGCCGAGCTGGGACAGCTTTGCTAGCCGCGAGGCGCGTGATTTCTTGTTCGAAATAGGGGTTGAGGAACTGCCGGCTTCGGCCTGTCGGGCGGCGATTGATCTCTTGCCGGAGCGGGTGGCTGGGTTGTTTACCGAGGCCGGGATAGACATTGCGCCCGAGCAGGTGCGTGTCATGGTGTCTCCCCGGCGAATCGCGATCTATATTCCCGAGGTGCCTGGAGAGCAGGCTTCTCGCGAGACGGTTCAGCGAGGGCCAGCCTACGAAACAGCGTTTGATTCCGAGGGCAATCCCACCAAGGCCGCAGAAGGCTTTGCCCGGGCCAAAGGAGTCTCGGTATCGGATCTTGAGGTCCGAGAAGAAAACGGGCGGCGCTTTGTGTACCACGTGATAAGGAGTGAAGGCCGACCTACAGGGCAGCTACTCCCCGAAATTTGTCTGAAGATCGTCCGCGACATGTACTTCCCCAAGAACATGCGCTGGGGGTTCCGTGATGTGCGTTTTTCAAGACCGATTCGGTGGCTGGTGGCGCTGTGGGGCGACGAGGTAATCCCGCTGAGTTATGCAGGACTATCTGCAGGACGCATAAGCCGGGGACATCGTTGGCTAGGCGGGCAGGTTAGCGTAACCGGGCCCGGCCATTACCAGGAAGCGCTACGAAGCGCCGGCGTGGTGGTTGATCACGAGGAGCGCCGTCGGCTGATCCAAGACGCTCTTGAGCAAACCGCGGCTCAGCTTGGACTTAAGGTGGTTGACCCAGCAGGCAAGCTAGACGAAGTGGTTTTCCTGGTCGAGTGGCCGACTGTGGGGGTGGGAGAATTCTCCCCTCGTCATCTATCTCTGCCTCCTGAAGTGCTCGAGACGGCCATGCAGTCTCACCAGCGCTACTTCCCTCTTGTCGATGGGGAGGGGCGGTTGTCAAACAAGTTCTTGTTTGTTTCCAACGGGGATCGTGAATATCTGGAGGAAATTACTCGGGGTAATGAGCGGGTCCTTGAAGGACGGATTGAAGACGCAGAGTTTTCCTTTGAGAAAGATAAGGCCGTTGGCCTAACGCAGATGGCTTCCCAGCTTGACAAGATCGTGTTTCACGTCAAGGTCGGGACGATGAAAGACAAGACAGAACGACTGGCGGCTCTGGTTGGGTATTTGGCCGAGGTTCTAGGATTGCCGAATGACGTGCGGGAACGGGCTTTGGAGGCGGCGGCGCTTGCAAAGGCGGATCAGGTTTCGGTCATGGTGCGCGAGTTTCCCGACCTTGAGGGAGTAATGGGCGAGACCTACGCGCTTATGGAGGGACGGCATCCCGAGGTGGCGCGGGCGATACGTGAGCAATATCTGCCAGATGCCGCTGGTGGGCCAGCTCCCGACACCCTTGCAGGCGCGCTTCTTGCTACAGCGGAGAAGGTAGATAACATCACCGCAGCGTTTGCTTGCGGCGAGCCGCCTTCGGGATCCAAAGATCCCTACGGGCTACGCCGAGCGGCGGCAGGCATGGTTGCTATTGCTTTCAAGCACTGCCTGCGCTACCGCGTGGACGATCTTGTTAGGCGCGCGTACCAAGAGCTTAGGCGGTTCCCGGGTTTAGCTGACGAAGACACGGTAGTGAGCCAAGCCACTGCTTTTGTGTTGGATCGGCTGACCAGGCATCTTATTGACGAAGGCTTCGCTCGCGACGTAGTTGAGGCAGTGCTGCCCACTTCGCGGGAGTTTCTAGACTTAAAGGATCGAGCGGCGGCCTTGCAAGAGTTTCGCCATGGTCCGCGGTGGGAGGATTTGATCACGGCCTTTACCCGCCCAGCCAATCTGGCTCGCCAGCTGTCTCCGGAAGCTACTGCTGAGGCGGTCCATAGCCAGGATTGGGGGATACTACCCAGCCTTTTCAGGATCGAGGCCGAGAAGGCACTTTACGAAGCCTGGCGGCAAGCACGGAGGCGGGTAGAAGACGCAATAGCACGGAGGAACTACACCGAGGCTCTCCATGCCCTTGCCGACCTTCGCCCCACTGTTGACCAGTACTTTGACCAGGTACTGGTCATGGTGCAAGAAGAGGATGTCCGTCTCAATCGGCTCCGTCAACTTGCAGCGGTTGCCGGGACCATGAGACAAGTTGCTCATCTGGAGGCTATTCAGGGTTAGAACTGGAATAGGGCAGTTGCTGTATAGGGAGAAGCTGTAGGCAGAAGCGAGGCGGCCGATACGCCGCCTCGCTTAACGTTCTCTTAAGCCAAATCTCCTTAAGAGCTGCTATGTCTCCGGCTGGCTGCCTACGAGCGAACGCTTGCCTCTTCGAGAGCCTGTACCCCGGCCTCGTCGGGCAGCTCATCTGCATCTCCTCCGCGGCTTAGCCTGCGCTGGTACTCAATGTCGCTTTCCAGCCACTTATGAACCCAAGACATGGTTTCCCATACCGGGTCGAGCTTCTCTCGCACAGCCTCGGCGTAGGCCTGCAGGCCGGGCTGCAGCTCGTTTAGTAGCGACTCGGCTCCCTCGTGAGTCGGCCGGGCGTTGTTGCGCTCTACTGCCGCCTTAATCACCGACGGATGGTCAATTATCGGACAAGGCCTAAGCAGATTTCGGCCGAAGGGCTGCATGCGCCGCAGATCCTTAAAGAAGTCCGAGCACAGGCATTCAAGCAGCGGCTTCTCTTTGACATTCTCTGTGGCAAAGTGAGCAAAAATGCACGGCTCCACATCGCCCTTGTTGTTGATGTGGATGTACTTTCGCCCGCCGGATAGACAACCTCCGGTAAGCGTGCCGTCGCCCCAGAAATCCGCCGCCAGTATGGGACGAGTGTTGCGAATGCGCACCACTCCTTCGTGCAACTGCACTCGCTGTTCGGCGCTAGGCATGAGACTTAGATCGGGATCGCGGCCTACTGGCATGTAAAGGAAGTACCAGCCGTAGAACGCACCTTTTTCCACCATGAGGTCGGCAAATTCGTCCGACACTATCTCTTCTATGTTCTGGCTGGTGGCGGTGCATGAGTACCCGGTGATCACTCCTCTCTCGCGTAAGCGATCAAACGCGGCCATCACTCGATCATAAGTTCCCTGACCACGCCGCTGATCGGTCGCTTCTCGGGAACCCTCAATGCTAATCACCGGCGATACGTTTCCGACTTCGACAATACGGTCAGCGATCCGATCGTTAATCATGGTGCCATTGGTAAACACCATGAAAACTGACTGGGGATGACGCTCCGCCACGTCCAGAAGTGGACGCCAGACGAACGGCTCCCCACCAAGCATCACGTAGAAGCGAGAGCCGATATCCTCGCCCTGAGTGATGATGTTCTCAACGTCTTCTTCTGTGAGCTCCTCTTCGTTGTCGTAATTGGCCGCGTAGCAACCAACGCACTTGAGGTTGCAACGCATGGTTGGGCTGATAAGAATGGCAGTGGGTGAGGAAATGCCTCTTTCCTGCAGGAGCGACTCGGTGAACTCGGGATCCCGCATGAAGAAATTGGCCATCATCCCGGCGACAAAACGTTTACGAACATTAGGATGAAGATGACGAATATTCTTGAAAAAAGTATTGCCGGGACTGCCTGGCGCGGTGTAATTCTTAAGCCACTCGGCGATCATTTGTTGTTGCGGGGTCTTTGCTGTTCGCTTGACAGCAGCTACTAGTCCCCGCATGGCTAGATCCGAAGTGCCTATCACCGCCAACGCGGCAGAAATAATTGCGGCGGTCCGTTCGTGATCGCGTCGCTCCCGAGCCCGTGTTAGTGAGCGCTCGGGCATGGACCCTCCTTTCTGTAGTAAGGCTTTACTTTACGCCTAATCTAGCATACCTGTAACAGCTCAAGATATCACCATTTACCGGCAGCACAAGCCCGTCAGCTTCTCAACGCGGGGTCGGTTAGTTAGAATACTCCCACTCGAGGGGTTGGCTTTGAAGGACGTGATGCGATTCCGAAGGGAGCAGAGTCTGATGGGTCCTACCAAGTATGTCTACGATTTCTCCGAAGGCGATGCCAGCATGAAGTTTGTGCTCGGCGGCAAAGGCGCCAACCTGGCGGAGATGACCAAGCTTGGCATCCCGGTGCCTCCGGGGTTCACGGTAACCACTGCCGCTTGTGTCTATTACTCCACCCATGGGGCGTACCCGGAGGGTTTGGAAAAAGAAATCGAGGAGCACTTGCGGGCACTGGAAGCTCGTACGGGCAAAGGGTTTGGTGATCCGAAGAATCCTCTCTTGCTCTCAGTTCGATCCGGAGCGGCCTTCTCTATGCCCGGCATGATGGATACCATCCTCAACCTGGGTCTAAACGATGAGACGGTTGAGGGGCTTGCTCAAGCGACCAACAACCCTCGATTTGCTTACGACTCTTACCGGCGCTTCATCAGCATGTTCGGCGATGTGGTGATGGGTGTTGATCCTCAGCTTTTCGAGGACGCTCTTACCGCTAAGAAAGCCGAGGTTGGGGCGCAACAAGACACCGACCTCACCGCCGAAGATCTCAAGGATCTTGTCGGTCGTTACAAGAAGATCCTCGATGAACACGCAGGTGAACAGTTCCCCACAGACCCCATGAAGCAGCTTCACATGGCGGTGGTGGCAGTTTTCAAGAGCTGGGACAATCACCGTGCTAAGGTCTACCGCAGACAGAACAACATCCCCGATGACCTGGGCACTGCGGTCAACGTGCAGGCCATGGTGTTCGGCAACAAGGGCGAGACATCCGGCACTGGAGTAGCTTTCACCCGCGACCCATCGACTGGGGAAAATGTTTTCTACGGGGAGTTTCTCATGAACGCCCAGGGCGAGGATGTGGTGGCAGGGGTCCGTCATCCGCGCCCGCTGCACGAGTTGCGTGACGTGATGCCCGGGGTGTTCGACCAGCTTTGCGAAGTGCGCACCATTCTGGAAAAGCATTATCGGGACATGCAGGACATAGAGTTCACCGTAGAGGACGGGAAGCTATACCTGCTACAAACCCGAAATGGAAAGCGCACGGCTCAGGCTGCGGTCAAGATCGCCGTAGACATGGTCAACGAGGGCCTCATCACTAAGGAAGAGGCTCTCATGCGCGTAGAAGCGGGGCAACTGGACCAGTTGTTGCATCCCCGGCTCGATCCGAATGAACAGTACCACGTCATAGCTACCGGGCTCGGGGCCTCTCCTGGCGCTGCTGTGGGCAAGGCGGTGTTTAGCGCTGACGAAGCCGAAGAGCGGGGTTCCCGGGGTGAGCCGGTGATCTTGGTAAGGTGGGAAACGAACCCTGACGATATACATGGGCTTGTGCACGCTCAAGGTGTGATCACTAGCCACGGTGGTATGACCTCTCACGCCGCAGTGGTGGCCCGTGGCATGGGCAAACCGTGTATCGCTGGCGCAGCGGAAATGAAGATTGACGCTGAAGCCAAGATGTTCACGGTAGGTGACATTGTTGTGCGCGACGGAGACTGGATCTCGATGGACGGGGCCACGGGCCGCGTGATTCTCGGCCAAGCCAAGCTGGTTCCCGGGGGAATTGACGAGAATGTCAGTCTGCTTCTCTCTTGGGCGGATGAGGTACGAAGGCTAGGAGTGCGTACTAACGCGGATACTCCTGAGGACGCTCGCAAAGCTCGGGAGTTTGGAGCTGAGGGTATCGGGCTGTGCCGCACCGAGCACATGTTCATGGAGGAGCACCGGCTCCCGCATGTGCGCAACATGATCATGTCGGAGACTACCGAAGAGCGGGAGCAGCACTTGGCAAAATTGCTTCCGTTCCAGCGCGAGGACTTTGTCGGCATCTTCCGCGCCATGTCTGGCCTGCCGGTCACCATTCGCCTGCTTGATCCGCCGCTACATGAGTTCCTTCCCAACTACACTGAGGTGATGGTGGAGCTTGAGCGCATGCGGCTAACCGGGGCTCCAGCAGATAAGATCGAAGCTCAAGAGAAGCTTGCCGCCAAGGTGAAAGCTTTGGCGGAAGCCAACCCAATGCTCGGGACCCGGGGCTGCCGTTTGGGCATTCAATGGCCAGAGATCTACGCTATGCAGGTGCGAGCCATTATGGAGGCCGCTGCAGACGTCTTGGCTGAGACTGGCGAACAGCCGCATGTGGAGATCATGATCCCGCTTGTGGGATTTGAGGAAGAGCTGCGCCGCATGCGTGCATTGGTGGAAGAAACAGCAGCTGAGGTGCTCAAAGAGCGGGGCGTCTCTATCGACTTCACTGTGGGAACAATGATCGAAATCCCACGCGCAGCTCTTACGGCAGACCAAATAGCGCGGCAGGCCGAGTTCTTTAGCTTTGGCACCAATGATCTTACCCAGACGACGCTGGGCTTCTCGCGGGACGACGCAGAGGGCAAGTTCCTCACTCACTATCTCAAGACCGATGTGCTAAAGAGCAATCCGTTTGAGAAGCTTGACCAGGAGGGGGTGGGTCAGCTCATCGAAATGGCGGTCAAGAAGGGCCGCTCGGTAAAGCCAAAGCTCAAGACTGGTATTTGCGGCGAGCACGGCGGGGAACCCACCAGTGTCAAGTTCTGCCATCGCGCGGGACTTGATTATGTAAGCTGCAGTCCCTACCGGGTGCCGATTGCCAGGTTGGCGGCGGCTCAGGCGGTTCTCGAAGAAAAAGTGGCGCCTCAGGCTGGAGACTAGGAGAGAAAGTCGCGTGGGCGCCGGGCTTCAGCGGCCCGGCGCCCACGCTCCCAACTTCACAGCCGGGCGCACCGGGAAAGGCGGTTTGGTGGTGAAACGAGAGTGGCCCGGCAAGGTAGCTCTAGATCTTGACGTACTTGAGGCAGGTCTTTCTCCCTGGGCTCAGCGATCTTCGACCTCTCGCGGGCGAGAGCGCCCGGAAGAGCCGTGTTTGCTTCGCTCTCCCTATCAGCGGGACCGCGACCGTATCCTGCACTCCAAGGCTTTTCGTCGGCTAAAGCACAAGACCCAAGTTTTCATTGCTCCTGAGGGCGACCACTACCGCACTCGACTCACTCATACCTTAGAGGTGGCCGGGATAGCGCGGGCGATTGCCAGGGCTCTGCGTCTAAACGAGGACCTGGTTGAAGCTATTGCTCTGGGGCACGATTTGGGTCACACCCCCTTCGGCCACGCGGGAGAAAGTGTGATTGACGAAATATTGCGCAACATGGGGGCCGGAGGCTTTGCGCATAATGAGCAAAGCGCCCGCGTGGTGGAGTTACTCGAAAACGAGGGACAGGGTCTCAACTTGACCTGGGAAGTAAGAGACGGGATACGTAACCACTCGGGGGGATGCAATCCCTCCACTCTGGAGGCCAAGGTAGTTCACCTGGCTGACCGGATTGCCTACGTGAACCACGACATTGACGACGCTTTGCGCGCGGGGATGCTCACCTACGATGATCTTCCAGCGGGCCCGCTTGCGATTCTCGGGGCTACAGGCAGTGAGCGTATTGATGCGCTTGTACATGACGTGGTCGACAACAGCTTTGGCAAGCCGGATATTGTTCAGAGCCCAGCTGTGGCTCGGGCTCTAGACGAGCTTCGTGACTTCCTCTTTCAAAATGTTTATCCGCGCGCTTTAGAGGAGGCAGGCGGGGATAGGATCCGACTCCTAATCACTCAGCTCATGGAATATTTCCTTGATCATCCCGAAAGCCTACCTCCGTCGGTTTTGATGGGAGAAGCAGATACAAGTGGAGTGCCTCCGCTAGTGCGGGCGGTTACCGATTACGTCGCTGGCATGACTGACCGGTACGCTCAGCGGGTGTACCTCGAGTTGTTCATGCCAAAGTGCTGGGGGAATCTCTAAGTGTTCACTGGCTTTCTATCAGCGAAGAGTCTGTGAGCGGCGATGGGTCTTTATATCAAAGAGTCCTCTGTCCAGGCCGTGTTGTCGGCGGCCAATATTGTTGACGTAATCTCGGGCTACACCAGCCTCCGCAAACGAGGCTCCAACTATGTTGGCTTGTGTCCCTTCCATCAAGAAAAGACCCCCTCTTTTACGGTGAGCGCCGAAAAAGGCTTGTATTACTGCTTTGGCTGCGGTGAAGGCGGGGACGTCGTTCGCTTTGTTGAGCGCATGGAAAACGTATCTTTCGCCGAAGCTGTGGAGCAGCTGGCTGAGCGCTACGGCGTTGCGCTTGAGTATCAGCAGGAAAAGGGTGTCGACAGCGGGCGCCGAGATCGGGAATCACGTTTACTTGTGCTTTTGGATCGCACAGCGGCCTTCTACGAGCGATATCTGTGGGAATCCAAGAGCGGTCAGACTGCAAGGGAGTACTTAGCCAGTCGTGGTCTGGGAGAGGAGATCTGCCGCGAGTTTAGAGTCGGTCTCTCCCCAAAGGAGTGGCAAGGACTCTACGCCCGCGCCTCGCGGCAGGGCTTCACTGCTCAAGAACTGGAAGAAGCAGGGCTTGTCATTCGCCAGGGCACAAAGCTTTACGATCGTTTCCGCGGCAGGCTCATGTTCCCCCTGACTGACCACCGCGGACGGGTACTAGGGTTTGGCGCCAGAAGCTTGGGCGATGAGACGCCCAAGTACGTAAACTCCCCCGAAGGCCCGCTTTACCGTAAGGGGCAGCTCCTGTATGGCCTGTTTCAGGCACGCAAGGCTATCGCCGATGCTGATGAGGTGATAGTGGTTGAGGGCTATACCGACGTGCTGGCCATGGCCCAGGCGGGAGTTAGAAACGTGGTTGCTTCTATGGGCACTGCTCTCACGGAGGCGCAGGTTGCGCTCATGATGCGCTTTACTCACAATGTCACCTTCATGTTCGATGCCGATCGTGCCGGTGCCCAGGCTGCTCTCCGTTCGGGAGTGCTCGCTCGCGGACTCTCTCTTAGGCCCATGGTGGCTGTCCTCCCTCCTGGACAAGATCCGGCGGATCTTGCCGTTAATGGTGGAGCGACGGCGGTTGCCCAAGTAGCCAAGCGAAAGGTCTCTTTGCTTCGCTACGAGCTTGAACAGGCTCTAGCTGCAGGGGATACGTCCACCGCGGAGGGGCGTGTCAGGCTCTTTGACGAGGTGCGTCGAATTCTTGCCCAAGCGTCGTCATTGATGGAGCGAGAGGAAGAGATACGGTTTGTGGCCGACCGGCTTCGCCTGGGTGATGAGAGCGTCGCTCTGCTTTTGCGCGAAGGTCGAAGCAAGGGGCCTAATAGCGGGGCGCCAGCGACCGTTATTCGTACTGCAGGCACTCCGGCTTCCCTTGCGAACCGCATCCTGCAGAATGAGACGTCTGTCGAGCGCGAGTTCCTGGTGGCGTGTGCTTGCAATCCGGACCGTGCGCGGGAGATCCTTGAAGCTCTGACGCCCGAACATTTCGTCGATCCAGATAACAGAGAGGTCTTTCTTGGTTTACAGGAGGTCCTACAGGGAAAGAATGTTTTTGCAGACCAACGTAGAACTATAGAACGATTAACAGAACGGGCTCGGCGGGAAAAATATGGTGCGGGGTCCGTGTTCGTGCGGTTGGTGATGGAAGCCGAGCAGGGACGTTACTCGGCTGCGGTTTTGGAAGAACTGCACTTGCGTTTGCAGGAGCAGTATCTCAAGCGGGAAATAGCTGCTTTACGGGCGACTCTGGACGAAGGTGGGGATAAGACAAGCGAGCAGAGAAGACTAGTGACGCTCGAGCGTCTGCTAGCCGATGTGCGAGCTGGTCTTATGAGTATTGATCCCGAACAGGGGCAGTGGTGAGATCGCACGACTACAGCGAGTTTGAGACCGTGGTCGAGGGGCTGCAAAGCGTGCTCGACCAGATCAGAGACCGGTCCTTTCTCACCGTGGATGAGCTGGCGGCGCTGGCTCACGAGGCTGATCTGTCTCCAGAAGAAACCGAGCAGCTTTACTCTCTCGTTGCTGACTCTGGCATTGAAATTATCGAGGAGGAGGCAGATCCGGAGGACTTGGCCGAGGAGGAAGATTTCTTAAGCCAGCTAGACCTTAGCGTGGACCATACAGCAGACGATCCGGTGCGGATGTATCTGCGCGAGATCGGCCAAGTTCCTTTGCTCACCCCGGAAGAGGAGATCGAGCTTGCCAAACTCGTTGAGCAAAAAGATCTAGAAGCAAAGCGCCGGCTTACCGAGGCCAATCTGCGATTGGTTGTTTCTATCGCAAAGCGGTACATGGGCCGCGGGCTTATGTTCCTGGATCTTATCCAAGAGGGGAATTTGGGTCTGATCCGTGCGGTGGAGAAGTTTAACTACCGGCTGGGGTATAAGTTTTCCACTTATGCCACATGGTGGATTAGGCAGGCTGTAACCCGTGCGATTGCCGACCAAGCTCGGACCATCCGGGTACCGGTGCATGCTGTGGAGGCAATCAACAAACTGAACCGGATCCAGCGGGAGATGCTACAGCGAACAGGCCGCGAGCCCACCACAGAGGAGCTGGCCTCGGCTATGGGTGTAACCCCAGGCAAGATAAGCGAGATGCAGCGCGCGACGCAGGACCCGGTGTCCCTTGAAACGCCGGTAGGCGACGAGGAAGACTCTGAGCTTGGTGATTTCATCGAGGATTCGGAAACAGAGCAACCGCTCGAGGTGGTGTTTCGCAAGCTTAGGCGTGAAGAGTTGTTTAGGCTACTCGAGTCTCTTCCTACTCGAGATCGTAAGGTGCTTGAACTGCGGTTTGGGCTTCGAGGCGAACGACCGCGGACACTTGAAGAGGTGGGTGAGCGTTTCGGAGTGACCAGGGAGCGGGTTCGCCAGCTCGAGGCCAAGACGCTAAACCGCCTGCGCAATTTCCGTGAGGTTCAGGCGCTGCGCGACTACGAAGGCTGAAGCGCAGTTTTGGGGCATGAGCCGGAAAAGTGGCCAAATAGACCTCTGCTGTTGATCTTCTGAGACTTCTGCCCTTGATCTTCGGAGAGGAGTCAGGTAGTGTAGCCACACGTGCCCGGCACGGCCGGGCCGCGAGTGTAGAGCAGGGGTGGCTCGGGAGTCGCGCCGCCCCGATTAGATGGAGGTTTTAGGTTGGCTGAGGGGACTGTTAAGTGGTTTAGTCCCGAGAAGGGCTACGGCTTCATTGAGCAGCCGGACGGTGAGGATCTCTTTGTGCACTTTAGCGAGATCCAGATGGAGGGTTTCAAGACGCTTTCGGAGGGGCAGGCAGTAAAGTTTGACGTTGTTCAAGGGCCTAAGGGTCTGCAAGCAGCTAATGTCTCGCCGATAAACTAAGTCGGCTGCACGAGAGCACGCATTGAACAAAACAGCCCCGCCACGGCGGGGCTTAATTTTTTTTCAAAAAGGCGAAAAAATGTCTAAAGTTGCAAACAATAGGTGCCGATAAGAGAAAGCGAGAGTTCCCCATTCAACTCTCCTTTCTCCTCTCGGGCGCCTGGCCGAAGGCGCCCTTTTTTATTGAGAAAACGGGAACTCAGGCGTTCGTTCGGCTATAATCGCGCGGATCTCGGCTTCTAGCGTCGTAAGTAGTCTGGGGAGCGAATTTCATGATCTCCCGGGAAGAAGTAGAGCATGTGGCGCGTCTTGCGCGTCTTACCTTTAGCGAGGATGAGCTTGTCCGTTTACAGCAGGAACTGGGCAAGATAATCGGCTACATCAATCAGCTATCTCAGCTTGATCTCTCGGGGGTCGAGCCCACTTCGCACGCGGTTCGTCTGACCAATGTCTTTCGACCTGATGAGCCCCAGCCCGGTCTAAGCCAAGAGGAAGCTACCTCTAACGGCCCGGTGGTAGAGGCTGGCCAGTTTGTGGTTCCAAGGATAGGGTGAATAGAGTGGCTGACGCTGGTCATCGCGGGACACAAGAGGATTCAGTTGGCGTAGATGTTACAAGATTGACGGCTATTGCGTGCCGGGAGCTCCTTGCCGCGCGTGAGATCTCGGCTGTTGAACTTACTCGCGCTTACCTTGACCGCATTGCAGCTGTGGATGATGCAGTTCAGGCCTTTCTGCTCGTAGATGAGGAGGGGGCACTGGCTGCAGCTCGTGCAGTGGATGCCAAGCCCAAAGAAGAAAGAGGTCCTTGGGAAGGCGTGCCCATTGCCTTGAAGGATATTCTCTGCACCAAGGGCATGGAGACCACTTGCGCTTCGCGCATCCTGAAGGGTTATATCCCTCCCTATGACGCCACCGTGGTAGCCAAGCTTCGTCAGGCCGGGCTGATTTTCCTGGGCAAGCTAAACATGGACGAGTTCGCCATGGGCAGCTCCACAGAAAACTCAGCTTTTAAGGTCACCCGGAATCCTTGGGACTTGCAAAGAGTGCCGGGCGGATCAAGCGGTGGCTCCGCCGCCTGTGTCGCGGCAAGCGAGGCTCCGTGGGCCCTGGGAAGTGATACCGGAGGATCTATCCGTCAGCCAGCTTCGCTGTGTGGGGTGGTAGGGCTCAAGCCCACATATGGCGCGGTCAGTCGTTATGGCTTAGTGGCGTTTGCTAGCTCTCTTGATCAGATTGGACCACTCACCCGTACGGTAAGCGACGCGGCCGCGCTTCTTGATTTGATCGCGGGACAAGACCCGCGAGACTCCACCAGCGTGGGGCTGCCCGGACCGGTGGGTCCGCTCACTCGGGAGGACCTAAAGGGGCTTAAGTTCGGCATTATCAAAGAATTTGGCGAAGGTGTTTGCGAGCGGCAGGTTCTCGACGTCTTTTGGCGGGCTGTGGCTGTGGTTGAGCAGCTAGGCGGGGCTTGCGAGGAGGTAAGCTTGCCCAGCCTGGAACGTGGACTGGCGGCTTACTACATCATTGCTCCTTCCGAAGCCAGTTCCAACCTTGCTCGATTTGACGGGGTTCGCTACGGCTACCGAGCTCCTGGCTGCAAGGACCTTTACGAGATGTATGTGCGCACGCGAAGTGAAGGCTTTGGTCCGGAAGTAAAAAGGCGAATCATGATCGGCACCTATGCGCTTTCTGCTGGTTACTACGACGCGTATTACGCACAAGCACAGCGCACGCGGACACTCATTATGCGAGAGTTTGCTCGAGCTTTTTCGCAGTATGACTTTTTAATCTCGCCCACCTCTCCCACCGTCGCCTTCAAGCTTGGAGAGCGTGTGGCCGACCCTCTGGCTATGTATCGCTCAGATTTGTGCACAATCCCGGTGAATCTTGCCGGGCTTCCGGGCATCAGTCTGCCCGCTGGGTTTGCCGGGGGACTACCGGTAGGTCTTCAGATGATCGGCCCGCATTTCTCGGAGCGTGACTTGCTCAACGCAGCATACGCCATCGAGCAGAATCTCCGAGTGGAAGTGGCGGCGCCGGTGGGTGGGTTGTCGCGGGAGGAGGGCGACGGTGACGTCTAGCCTGCTTGACGGCTGGGAAGCCGTTATCGGCCTTGAAATCCACGTGCAGCTTAAGACACGCACGAAGATGTTCTGTGGGTGCGAGGTCACTTTCGGGGAGCCGCCCAATACCCACGTGTGCCCGGTATGTCTGGGCCACCCAGGAGTGCTCCCGGTGATCAACGAAAAGGCTGTGGAGTATGCAACCAGGATTGCTCTTGCTCTGGGCTGCCGTATCCCCCCACGGACCATCTTTCACCGCAAGAACTACTTCTATCCCGATCTTCCGAAGGCTTATCAGATCTCCCAATACGATCTTCCCTTAGGCGTGGACGGCCGTTTGGAAGTAGAGCTTGATGACGGCAGCACGATATCAGTCGGAATCGCGCGAGTTCACATGGAGGAGGACGCGGGAAAGCTTGTGCACGCCGGGGGCGCGTCGGGACGCATCGACGGGGCGGACTACTCTCTGGTTGACTTTAACCGAGGTGGTACCCCTCTGGTGGAGATTGTAACTGCGCCGGATCTTCGTAGCCCAGAACAGGCACGTATTTTTCTTGCCCAGCTGCGCAGCTTGGTCGAGCAGCTCGGGGTTTCGGACGTGAACATGGAAGAGGGCTCTTTGCGTTGTGACGCCAATGTTTCGGTGCGTCGTCCTGGGGAGCCTTTGGGAACCAAGACCGAACTTAAGAACATGAATTCCTTCCGCTTCTTGCAGCGTGGCTTGGAAGCTGAGATTGAGCGGCAGATCCTTGTCTTGGAGGCCGGGGAGCAGGTAGTGCAAGAGACTGTTCACTTTGACCCAGCCACGGGCTCTGTTTTTACTCTGCGCAGCAAGGAAGAGGCGCACGACTATCGCTACTTCCCCGAACCCGACCTTGTGCCCATTGAGCTTAGCTCAGAGTACGTGGAGGAAATCCGAAAGACCCTGCCGGAACTACCGCAAGCGCGTAAGCAACGACTGGTAGAGCAGTACGGGCTGAGTCGCAAAGAGGCAGCCACGCTCGTGTTCAACCGGCCGCTTGCGGATTACTTCGAGAAGCTAGCTTCTGCTACGGGGGATCCGCGGACCTCGGTTAATTGGGTACTAGGCGACATATCGGCTTATCTCAATGCTCGCGGTCTTGAGGCAACCGATTTTCCGTTGTCGGCGGAGGACGTGGCTGAGCTGATTGAGTTGGTCCGGTGCGGCCGCATTTCAGGGAAAACCGCCAAAGAAGTGTTTGAAGAGATGCTGGTCTCGGGCAAGAGAGCGAGCGTCATCGTGGAAGAAAGGGGACTTACTCAGATAAGCGACGTAGAAGCGCTTGCTGAGATAGTCTCGAGAATTGTTGCAGCTCATCCTGGTCCAGCCGAGGAATTTCGGCAAGGGCGGGAAAAAGTGCTTGGTTTCTTCGTCGGTCAGGTCATGAAAGAGACCAAGGGTCAGGCAAATCCGCAGCTGGTCAATCAGCTGCTGCGAGAATATTTGGGTGGACAGGAGAACAAGGGCGGTCAAGGAGGTTGAAAACCTGGGCTAGGTTTGCTACCTTGCCTTACCTTCTCTTGACCGGGCAGACTCCGGATCCAGACGAGCAAGTGGCAAAAAAGCTTTCAACATGCCAGGAAGGTGTCGGCGTCGTGCAGCCCACAGATGCGCACCCGGATTCGTGTCCTGTTCTTAAAACCGCGCAAATCATCTCTGGCAAGTGGACACTCTTAATCCTTCGAGATCTTTCCCGAGGTCTTAATCGTTTTAGCGTCCTTGAACGCTCTCTTAACGGCATAAGTCCCAAGACCCTGTCGGAGAGACTGAAAGGGCTAGAAAGGGCAGGGATCGTGACCCGCAAAAGTTACCCTGAAGTGCCACCGCGAGTGGAATACACACTCACCCCTAGGGGATGGGATCTTATTCCCATCATCGAACAAATGCGTGAATACGGGTCGAAGTGGCTCACGGCGGAAAGCTGTCAAGAAAAGCCGCCTCACGAAGACTAGCGTTGAGCGTAGTCCACGGGTGTTTCTTACGAGACACGGAGGGGCCAAGTGACGGGGACACCAGCTTCGGAAGGCTGGCTCCTTAATCCCGAGGAGATAGATGATCTCCTTGAACTGGGACGGAGCCGGGGTTATGTGACCTCAGAAGAAATCTCCGAGTTGGTAGGAGAGCTTGATCTTACCACTGACCAAATTGAATCCATGTACGCCGCTTTCTTGGAGCAGGGAATTGAGGTTGATCCTCCACTGGAGTTAGAAGATCTTGATCTTGAATTCTCTGATGAACGGGGTGACTGGCTGCAAGGAATTGACGACTCTGATCTCACTGCCGATCTTCCCATGAGTGACCCGGTGAGGATGTACCTGAAGGAAATCGGCCGGGTGAAATTGCTCACTGCTCAACAAGAAGTTTCGTTGGCCAAGCGGATTGAGCGGGGCGACATCAAAGCCAAACACGAACTGACCGAGGCCAATTTGCGCCTGGTAGTGTCTATTGCCAAACGCTATCACACTGACGGCATGAGTTTCCTTGATCTAATCCAGGAGGGAAACCTGGGACTGATCAGGGCGGTGGAGAAGTTTGATTATCGCAAAGGGCACAAGTTCTCCACCTACGCCACGTGGTGGATCCGTCAAGCAATTACCCGTGCCATCGCCGACAAAGCTCGCACTATCCGCATCCCCGTTCATATGGTGGAGAAAATCAACAAGCTCATACGGGTGCAGCGGCAGCTGTTGCAGAACATGGGTCGAGAGCCCACGCCAGAGGAGATTGCTGCCGAAATGGGTATGAGCGAGGCAGAGATTCGCGAGATCCTGCGCATTAGCCAGACCACAGTGTCTTTGGAAACCCCTATCGGCGAGGAAGAGGACTCGGAGCTGGGGGACTTCATAGAGGACGAGGATGCGGTGCGGGCCTTCGACGCAGTCGCTTCACAGCTAGAGAAAGACGGGGTTAATGAGGCTCTGGCGATGCTTCCATACCGGGAGCGCAAGGTCATTGAGCTTCGTTTTGGGCTGAAAGGCGAGCATCCTCGTACATTGGAAGAGGTAGCCAAGCGGTTTGGGGTAACCAGAGAGCGCATAAGGCAGATCGAGGCCAAAGCCCTTGCGAAGCTCCAAGCCATTGAGAAGACCCGCAGCCTGCGCAACAAGCTGCAGTAGGATTACCGGGGCGCTCTGTGGCTGACGATCTGGTTTCTCTCAGCGTGCCGGTGCTGGGGCTTCACTGTGCTGCTTGCGTGGCCCGGGTGGAGAAAGCGGTGGCGAGTGTACCGGGTGTGGAGCGCGCTGCGGTTAACCTTGCCACTGAGAGACTTACGGTACTTTACAGGGCTAAAGAGACAAGCCCAGAGCGCATTGCCGAAGCAGTCGAAGCTGCCGGTTACCGTTTGGTCCTCTCGCAGCAGCACGTGGCTCAAGAAACAGTAGCGGAGCAGGCCCGAGCGCAAGAAGCCCGGCTTCTTCGTCTCAAGTTCTCAGTTGCCCTTGCCGTAGGGGTGGTCCTGCTGCTCATGATGCTGATCCCTGAGTCTTGGATCGGCATGCGCTGGCAGCGGGTGATTATGCTGGTCTTGTCTACTCCGGTACAGTTCTGGGCTGGATCTCAATTTTACTTGGGCGCATGGCGGGCCCTTCGTCGCGGCACTAGTGACATGAATACCCTGGTTGCAGTTGGCACCTCGGTTGCGTATCTGTACTCGGCGGCAGTTACTTTGTTTCCCGAGTCTATTGCCGATGTGGCTGGCGCGGGCTTTGAAGCCACCGTCTATTACGACTCAGCAGTGATAATCGTAGGGTTGGTCTTGCTGGGACGTTATTTGGAGGCTCGAGCGAAGGGCAAGACCTCCGCTGCTCTACGTCGTTTGGTTGGCCTACAGCCAAGGACAGCACGGGTTTTGCGGGAAGGTGGGAATGGTTCTGGCGCGCCAGCTGAGCGTACGGGGGCATCGGATCGCTCGATAGTCGAGGGGACGGAGATCGAGGTTGCGGTTGAGGAAGTACGAGTGGGCGATGTGGTAATCGTCCGGCCTGGGGAGCGCATTCCTGTGGACGGGGTGGTGTTGCAGGGGCGCTCAGCAGTCGATGAGTCCATGCTCACTGGCGAGCCCCTTCCCGTCGAGAAGGGTCCGGGCGACAGGGTGATCGGCGGCACGGTGAATATGACGGGTTCCTTCCGCTTTAAGGCTACAAAGGTTGGCCGAGATACTGTGTTAGCTCAGATCGTGCGGGTAGTCGAGGAAGCTCAAGGTTCTAAGGCGCCTGTCCAAAGACTGGCCGATCGAGTAGCGGGAGTGTTCGTACCCGTCATTCTGGGGATAGGGGTAGTTGCGTTTCTGGTTTGGGCTTTTCTGGGGCCGGAGCCGCGTTTTACTGTCGCTATGCTGGTCTTCATCTCGGTGGTGGTGGTTGCTTGTCCATGCGCTATGGGGCTTGCCACGCCTACGGCTATTGTGGTGGGTGTAGGACGGGCGGCAGAGCTTGGAGTGCTCATTCGCTCGGGCGAAGCGCTTGAGCAGGCGCAGAAACTGGACCTGGTGGTTTTTGATAAGACTGGCACTCTTACTGAGGGTAAGCCGCAGGTAACAGACGTGGTGGTGTCCTCGCGGGCACGTTCTCCTTTCGAAGAGTCTCCCTTGTCCGAAAACGAACTGCTTCGCTTGGCTGCTTCGGCGGAGCGGGTGTCAGAGCATCCACTTGGGGAAGCTATAGTGCAAGCGGCAAAGGCGCGAGGAGTCTCCTTTTTGCGAGCTACGGATTTCTTAGCCCTGCCCGGGCGCGGAGTGCAGGCGGTGGTGCATAGGGCGGCGCGCCCGCGCCTGCGGCCCGGGCGCGCCGCGAATTCTGCACAGGCCAAGGTCGAGCTCGAGACGTCCGCGGAAAGCGAGACGGGCGACAGCGCAGTCACGGTCGTACTGGGCAACCGACGGCTGGTTGAGGAAAGAGGTCTTTCTCTAGGTGATTTGGAGATTGCTGCTCAGGCGCTGGCCGAGCAGGGGAAAACCTGCATATTTGTCGTGGTGGGTGCGGAAGTAGCGGGAGTTGTCGCTGTGGCTGATGTACTTCGGCCCGAAGCTAGCAAGGCTGTACAGGAACTGCGGGCCATGGGTTTGGGGGTAAGCATGATAAGTGGAGACACCCGCCAAACTGCCGAAGCCATTGCTCGACAGTCTGGTATTCAAGCGGTGCTCGCGGAGGTTCTTCCCCAGCATAAGGCTGAGGTGGTCAAAGAGCTGCAGAAGAGCGGCAAACGGGTAGCAATGGTTGGGGATGGCATCAATGACGCCCCTGCACTCGCGCAGGCCGACGTAGGGATGGCTATGGGCACCGGTACCGACATAGCCATGGAAACAGCAGATATCACCTTGGCTCGTGGTGACCTCATGTTGGTTCCGGCGGCCATACGGCTCAGCCGGGCGACCATGCGAGTAGTAAAGCAAAACCTTGCTTGGGCGTTTGGCTATAACCTCGCTCTTGTTCCGATAGCGGCTGGGGTGCTTTATCCAGCTTTTGGGCTTCTTCTTGATCCTGTGTACGCTGCTCTGGCCATGGCTCTCTCCTCGGTTAGTGTAGTCTCAAATTCCCTGCGCTTAAGAAGAGCCAGAGTCGCTCACGGTTAGCAGGGGCTGGACCGTGGCTGGCGAGGGCCGAAATGTGGCTAACCAGGGGGTGGAGGGAGACATCGAAGCGCCGAAAGAGAGCGGTAGGAACCAGGGCGGAATCTTGGCGAGTGCTCCCGGCTGCGCTATTATTCTGCTCCCAGAGTTAGCGTGGGCGATTGGCTCAGTGGGAGAGCGCTGCCTTCACACGGCAGAGGTCACTGGTTCAAATCCAGTATCGCCCACCTCGTGGAGAGGCCCCCGCAACAAGGGGCTTTTCTATTCGCTGGGTGACAGGCTAGAGTTACCCGCAGTGCTGGGGCTACCTGGGTTACTCGTCTGGGCCACTGCATGAGCGGCGTATCCGCTCAACGCACGGGTCAAGATACGCGTGGATATGCCCCGGTCGATGAAGTCCTCCACTCCCAACAAGCGAGCTATATCTTCTCCCCAGGCATGAAGCAGCATGGTCCACGCTATGTCCTCAGAAGGAACGTCGTGACGAATGCTGCCTTGACGTTTGCCCTCTTCAGCAAGAGCAATCAGGTAGGCTAGCTCTTCGCGCATTCGGCGCACCATCCAAGCTGTGAGGCGGCCGGGTCGCTCAGAAGCGATCAGTTGAAAAAAGGGCCGCACAAAGGTGTCAAATTCAGATATGGCCCAGTCCGCGTGCGTCTTACCCATCTCGAGCAAGTGGTCGGCGATATTGCTATCAACTTGCCTATGCCACCAAAGCGAGGAACGATCGGCTATCGCCTGAAGTGCAGCCTCCAGCAGGTCTTCTCGATTTTCGAAGTAGTGATAGAGCGCTCCTCTAGAAACCCCCGCTGCTGCAGCTATGCGCGACACCGTGGCTCCTCGCACACCGTGTTTAGCAATCACCGACACGGCTGCCTCGACAAGTTCCTTGCGCCGGACTGATCTCTTCTTTCGGGTGACGCGTTTTTTGTCTCTCTGTGGGGTGTCGCTCGTCATAAGAGCCATTCTACTACTGACACACGAGCGCACATTTACGCGGGTTGCCCTACGGGTCCCAATGGGTTTAGGCTGCGGTGTCTTTGAGTCTTGATCACGGCTAGGGTCCCTGTTATGTTGAACGGGTGTTCAACATACTTGACCCACTCTGGGAGGCGAGACATGTCAGGACCGACCGTGATCCCTTTTAGCCCAGTGATTCCTTGGGAGGGCGACGTAAAGACCTTCTTCATGATGGGCCCCTTGCAGTATCCCCTTGAGTTTAACGGCTGGCGCGAAGAGTCTGGTTCGTGGAAAGAAGGGGCCTATTTGGGCGCAGCTATTTCGCTGCCGCCTGTATATGTTGTCAAAGGGCCGGAAGCCGAAAGGTTTCTAAGTGAGTATTTTGTCAATGACTTTTCCCGCCTAGCTGTTGGCGGCTCTCGGCACGCTATAGCCTGTGACAGGCACGGGCGCATAATGATTGACGGTGTTCTTCTGCGCACAGGCGAAGACGAGTTCTACACCTGCTGGCTTGACCCGTATATCGGTTATGTCTTTTCCAAGAGCTCGTATAAAGCCACCGGTGAAGCGCTTACAGGACAGCGATTTCTCCTTCAGGTGGGCGGCCCGCGCTCGCTTGAAATACTAGAACGGGCGGCTCAGGAAGACTTGCACGACGTCAAGTTTGGCTATCACCGGTTGACCAAGATAGCTGGGGCGGAGGTTCGCGTTTTTCGCCTGGGTATGGCTGGTACTCTTTCTTATGAAGTGCACGGGGATGTCGCTGACGGTCAAAAAGTGTACCGCGCTATATGGGAGGCTGGTCGAGGACTCGGGCTGCAGAAACTTGGCCACAGAGCTTACATGCTTAATCACACTGAAAACGGCTTTCCGCAGGCTTTCTACCACTTTCCGTATCCTTGGTATGAAGACCCAGATTTTGCGCAGTATCTAAATCAGCGTCCGGGAGCGGGATTTTTTGTGGCTTCTCCGCGTTTGCTCGGGAGCATGGGCGAGAACATAGAGGATAGATACGTGACTCCCTTTGACACCGGTTGGGAAAACCGTATCTCCTGGGACCATGAGTTTGTCGGAAGGGAAGCCCTGTTGGAGATTGCCAAGGCTCCCAGGCGCACTGTGGTGACCCTGGAATGGAACGCGGAGGATGTGGCGGATGTCTACGCTTCGCAGTTTCGGGATGAAGGTCCTCGATACGAGCCCATTTCTGATTTGCCCAACGATATCCATTTTGACGCCGGAGTACTGGATCAGAGGACAGGTTTGCCCCGGACCATGGCCTACCATGCCGACAGGGTTATGAAAGATGGGCGTCGCATTGGCTTCTCTGCCGGTCGCATGGTCAGCCACACGTACCGCCGCATGATTTCACTTGGCTTTATCGAGCGGGAGCAAGCAGTTCTCGGAAACGAGGTCGTGGTGGTTTGGGGTAGTCCGGGGTGGCCGGAGAAAGAGATCCGCGCAACCGTGGCGCGCTTTCCGTACCTGACTCTACCGCGTAACAGTGAGTTTGACGTGAACACAATCCCTCGACTTCGGTGATTTATTAGCGGGGCTCCGCGATATTGCCAAGAAGGAGAGAGGCGGCCCCGCCAAAGCGGGGCCGCCTCTTCACCGCTCCTAAATACCCTCCCCGAGGGTGTGTGCCGGTTAAGGTATGTACTTTCCGCGGGCCACGTAGTGCGTGTGCAACAGCTTGTGGCTCTTGTGCCCGCAAGGGCCATCGGTTAGGAACTCTTGGTAGGTGCGCACTACCGCTGGGTTCTCATACGACTTCCGCACCGACAAGGTCTTTTCTTCGTTGTATATGGCCTGGGCGCGGGCTGCCCGGATCTCGGGGCTGGTAGGAATGGGCTGGCCTCCACCGCCTAGGCAACCGCCGGGGCAGGCCATGAACTCGATGAAATGGCACTGGCTAAAGTGGCCACCAGCTTTGATGTCTTCCATGACCTTGCGAGCGTTTGCTGTTCCGTGCGCCACGGCTACCTTTAACGTGACGCCTTTTAGCCAATCCCAGTTGGGAACCAAGTGCTTGATGATGTCCGGTACCGGTCCCACCTCATCGATTGTGAGCTCAGCGTACCGGATTCCATCAAAGCCGCGAACGGGAATGATGTCGCCGTGATCATAGATGGACTCCACCTTCTTCCCCGTGACAAGCTCAAGGACGGTCCGAAGAGCGGATTCCATCACGCCACCAGTGACGCCAAAGATTAGGCCGGATCCCGTGGCTCCCCCAAACGGATCGTCAAAATCCGACTTGGGCAAATTGGGCAAATCTATGCCTGCCTCACGGAACATCCGGCCTAGCTCGCGGGTGGTGAGCCCAAAGTCCACGTCTTTGTAACCGCTGGCGTTCATTTCAGGCCGGTCGCACTCAAACTTCTTGGCGGTACACGGCATTAGGGCGACGCTTACGATCTTGGCTGGATCGATGCCGGCCTGCTGCGCGTACATGGTCTTGATGAGCGCCCCGAACATCTGCTGCGGGCTCTTAGCGGTGGAAAGGTTGGGCAGGTACTCAGGATAAAAGTGCTCACAGAACTTAACCCAACCGGGGGAGCAGCTGGTGAACTGGGGCAAAGCCACTGTCTGGTCCCCCTCCACCAGTTTCTTGTAGAGCCGGAGAATAAGCTCCGTTCCTTCCTCAATAATGGTGAGGTCAGCGGCGAAATTGGTGTCGAATACCTTGTCAAAGCCCATCCGCCGCAGAGCTGTGTTCATCTGGTAAGTGACAGTTGTGCCAGGCTCAAGTCCAAACATCTCGCCCATGCCAGCGCGCGGCGAAGGAGCAGTCTGGATGACGACGTGCTTTTCGGGATCATCCAGGGCCTTCCAAACCTCATCCGAAGCGTCCTTGGCATAGAGGGCTGCTGTCGGGCACCGGTTAATGCACTGACCGCAGTTGATGCACACTACGTTGGCGAGAGGCTTCTTCATGAAGGTGGCGATTTCCACCTGATGAGAACGATTTATGGCCTCCAGCACTCCCACTTCCTGCATGTCGATGCAGGTACGCACGCAGCGGCGGCAGCGGATGCACTTGTTCATATCCCGGACAACCGAGTAGCTTGAATCATCTACTGGCACCGGAACTTCCACGTGCCCAAAGCGGAAGCTGTCTACACCGTACTCCTCGGCCAGTGCCTGCAGCTCGCAGTTGCCATTGCGCTTACAGGAGTAGCAGTCGCCGCAGTGTTCGGACAACATAAGGTCAAGCACGTGACGCCGCGCCATACGAACAGCGCGCGAGTAGGTGTTTACTTTAATGGGAGCCGTAATGGGGTACGCACAAGCTGCCTGCAGTGTCCGCTGGCCCTCTACCTCGACCACACACATGCGGCAGATTCCGGCCACTTCGAGGTCGGGGTGGTAACAAAGGGTGGGAATGCGCACGCCTATGCTTTTTGCTGCCTGCAAGATAGTCGTGCCAATCGGCACCTTCACCTCGGTGCCGTCAATGGTGATGGTTACAGTAGCTCCGATCGCCTCTGGGGATACCGGCTGTGGCTCCAGGTCAGGTTGGAACAGCTGGCTAAGAGGCGCGCGTCTAGTTGGTAGTTGCGACTTATCGGGCATGGATCTCATCTCCGAAATGCTCTAGGATGGACATCAAAGCCACGGAGCTTGTCTGCCCCAAGCCACACTTGGAGGCAACCTGCATGGTATTGGCTAAGCTCTTAAGCTCCTCGAGGTACTCTGGGGTGCACCGGCCTTCTCGCAACATCTCGACACCCTCAAGAAGTTTGGCGTTGCCGATACGGCACGGCGTACACTGACCGCAGGATTCGTCAACAAAGAACTCAAGCAAATTGTGAGCCAAAGCAAGCATGTCCCGGTCGGGGCCAATCACGATGATCGACCCGCCCGTAGGGATATCCTCATAGGCTAGTTGCCGTTCGAAGTGACTCCGCGGGACGCAGCGCCCAGACGCTCCTCCAATCTGGACTGCCTTGGCGTCTTCGCCGCCCACCTCCTTGAGGAGTTCCGCTACGGTAATACCGAAGGGGAACTCGTATATGCCGGGACGGGCGCAATCACCGGAGACGCTAAACAACTTGTGTCCGGCTGATCTCTCCGTTCCCACACTCTTGAACCAGTCCACCCCTTTGGCCAAGATGCACGGAACCCAGGCCAGGGTCTCCACATTGTTGACCACAGAGGGGCGGTTTAAGAATCCGGAAACTACAGGGAATGGGGGACGGTTGCGAGGTTCGCCGCGGAAGCCTTCGAGCGACTCGATAAGAGCCGTCTCCTCGCCGCAAACGTAAGCTCCGGCGCCCATGGCCACCATGATAGTGAAGTTGAAGCCTGGGATACCACCGATGTCCTTCCCCAGAAGTCCGGCTTCCTTGCGCCGGCGGATGGTCTCCTCTAGGTGGTGGCGCAAATATCCATACTCGGCCCGCAGGTAGATGAGGCCAAGAGAAGCTCCAATCGCGCGAGCCGCGATGGTCATTCCCTCCATCACCAAGTCAGCGTAACCGCTCAAGAGCAGCCGGTCCTTAAAGGTGCCAGGCTCGCCTTCATCCGCGTTGCACATGATGTACTTGGGCTGTCTAGTCTCAGCGGCAGCGAGGTTCCATTTGACCCCGGTGGGGAAGCCAGCCCCGCCGCGTCCCTTAAGACCAGAATCTCTAATAAGGTCGATGATGTCAGCGCGGGACATCGAAAGAGCCTTGGCCAAACCTTCGCCAGGCTTGACGGTCGCAAAAGTAAGCTCATTACGAGGCTCGGCCAAAGATGCTTCAATGACCGGGGCTTTGCTCTTGTCAGCTGCGTCAGCCGAAGCCCGTGCGTCAGCTGTAGGCTGAGTGGCGATTTCGCGGTAGCGAGCCCTGTAGTCTGCCACAATCTGGGCCACCTTTTGCGGGGTAACCCGGGTGTAGACGTCCTCGTTTACCATAAGGGCGGGACCCTGATCGCACATGCCCATGCAGTTGGCCCATTCAAGGGTAAAAGCGCCGTCTTCTGATGTCTCTCCAAAAGCAATGCCCAGCTCTTCCTCGAGCGCTTTGGCTACTTCTTCCTTACCGGCAAGCTCACAAGAGTATGTGCGGCATAAGCGGAAGATGAAGTAGCCTTGTCTTTCGGGCCGGAGGAAGCTGTAGAAGGTGGCAACTGCTTCCACCTCCACAGGGTGAGTACCGACCACGTCGGCAATGATCTGCATGGCGTCGCTGTCAAGCTCCCGGTACTTTTCCTTGACTCGACGCAATATGGGGATGAGGGAAGCGCGGCTGAAATTGGTGAGAGCCGCGATCTCCTCGACTTCTTGGCGCAGTCGCTCTAAATCTTGGGTCACCATCACGCGTCTTCCTGTGTCTGTTTTTGCAGAAGCGAATTGACTTTCTCAATCAGAGTGGATGGGTCAACCGGCTTTTCGACAAAGTCGTCAACTGGGACCATCTCTTCATCTTTGTCGATTTCGAGACCTAGAGCCCGGTTGACGCTAGTAAGCATGAGTATTGGTAGTTGATGGCCCTTGCGCCGGATGTCGCGCGCCATTCGCAGGCCGTCGTCGTACTCTTCCATCATTACGTCGAGGATTAGCAAATCCGGCTTGGCCTCTTCTAGTTTGGCCATACCGTCTCGCGCGTTAGCGGCACTTAATACGGTGTGCCCCTCCCGCTCTAGGACTACCCGACCCGCCTCGACCATGTCCGGGTCGTCGTCCACGATCAAGATCTTGGACACGGCACAACTCCCTCACTCGCTCACGCAGGTTTCCGACTGCTTGTTGTTCCCGGCTCCGGCGGCTGGCGCCCCCGGCCGACAGACATACTAGCTCAAATGTGAAATTTGTAACAGTGGTTATGTGAACAAATAGGGGAGTTTTTTGCCGCCTAATTGTTACAAGCTGTTCATTTTGTTACAGCTTGTCACAGCGCTGCGGCAGCTCGAGTGCGGTCAGGCGTCGTCTGGGGAAACTCGGCGTCGTAGAGGGTGACACTAAATGTACTACCCACTCCTTTTTGGCTTTGTACTGTGGCGTCGCCGCCATAAAGCTGGGCTAATTTCTTGACCGTAGAAAGACCGAGGCCGCTGCCCAAGATGTTGACTGTTTCCTCGTTTCGGATGCGGACAAACTCCTTAAATAGCTTCGAAGCTTCCTCAGGGGTGAGACCGATGCCGGTGTCGGAGACGTCAATCCTAATCACAGGGCCGGACCGCCGCAGTTTGACAGTCACCTGGCCGTTCTGCCGGTTGTACTTGACTGCATTTGAAACGAGGTTGTTTAGGATGATCTCAATTTCGCCTGGGTCGGCAATCATAACCACGGGATCGGGAGCGTCCAGGGAGATGGAGATGTTTCGCTGGGCTGCTTCTGGTCTAAACAGATCGATGGTTCTCTGGGCAATGGCTCGCACATCAACCTCGGCGAACTGCCGTGCCTTTTGACCCGATTCAATTCGGGTTAGGTCCAGGAGGTCGAAGATCAACTTGCGCATTCCATCAAGACGAATGAGGCAGCGGTCAATCAGTGCTTGGCGCTCCGGAGGCTCGTCCTCTCGCAGGATCTTGAGATACCCTTCGATGGCGTTAAGGGGAGCCTTGAGCTCGTGCGAGAGCACGGAAATGAAGTTGAAGCGCACCTGGCGCTGTTCTTCGGCCAGGCGGCGGGCTTCGCGACTTATGACCAATTGATTGGTGGCCTTCCGGACCGAGTAACGGAGTTCCTCAGGAGAGAAGGGTTTCGGCAAGAAGTCGTATGCTCCCAACTTGGTGGCCTCTACAGCCGTCTCGAAAGTGGCGTAGGCGGTGATCATGATGGTCAGCAGAGAGCGGTTTTGCTCGTTTAGCTCCTTTAGAATGTCAAGCCCGCTCATACCCGGGAGCTTAAGGTCGAGTAGCAGTAGGTCGTGCTCTTCACCTCGGGCAAGGCTATCCAAGAACTGCTCGCCGGTGGCGAAGGTCGAGGTTACATAACTGACATCTACGCCTACTTCTTCCACGTGCACCCGGAACTTGTTCAAGATGCGGCGCACTGCAGCGCACAGCGGAGCCTCGTCGTCGACCATTGCTACCTTGAGGACTTCTTGTCGAGGAGAGGCCATGCAGAACTCCTATTCGTGCCGAGGCAGAGTGACTGTGAAAGTAGAGCCTGTTGGGCCAGCAGATGGGTCGGCGTTTGACTCGACGGTGATCTGACCTCGGTGCATCTTGACAATCCCGTGAGTGACCGCTAGCCCCAGACCGGTACCCATCCCCACCTGCTTGGTGGTAAAGAACGGATCAAAGAGGCGACCCATGTGCTCGGGTGGGATACCGACCCCGGTGTCTTTCACACTGATCGTGACGGTGTCTGGATCATCGGTGAGGGTGATCGTCATAGTTCCTCCGTCAGGCATGGCCTGCTGGGCATTGGTGTAGAGATTCATTAGGACCTGGACAATCTGATCGGGATCGATGTCGGCAATGGGGTCTTTGAGTCGATTGTCGACCACTACCTGGATTCCGTCTACCGAAGGAGCGGTGCGAATAGTTCTTTGTACCAGCTCAGCGACATCTGTAGGCTGACGCAGCACGCGGCTTTGTCGGGCAAAGTTGAGCAGACCTGAGATAATTCGCTTACAGCGGTTAGCCTGCTCGACTATCACCTCAAGGTCGTCTTTGATGGGGGCGTCATCTTCGCATTCCTCAAGGAGCAGGTTGGCGTGAAGGAGTAGGGTCCCCAGGGGGTTGTTAACCTCGTGGGCGATGCCGGCAGCTAGTTGTCCCATGCTGGCCAGTCGGCCGGAACGCTCGAGGGCTTCCTTGGCTTCCTCTAGCGAACGGTGCGAAATCTCCAGTTCTTTGTATGCTTGCCGAAGTTGCTCAATGGTATGGGGTAGACACATCTCCGAGTCGGCCAGTCCTGCGTATACCGCCCGGGCATGATCCATGCAAGTGTCATAGCCGCATGCTCCGCAGTTTAGAAAATCCTCCGGCTTGTGCTTACCCATGCGATGGAGTATTTCCGTGAGCTCTTCCTCAGTAGCCGAAACCCCAAGCGTCTGTTCGTCTGGCTCATATGTTCGCGAGAGATCGAGTTCGCGCGAAAGCTGCTCGAGGCTCATTATTTGAGCCATCTGTTCATCGGTGAAACTAGCCAGTCGCTTCTTGGCGTAGTCGCTTATACGTGTCCGGCGCTGGAGCAGAGTCTCTTTGCTGGTCATTCCCGCTCCCGCATAGCAGCCTTGGCAAGCTAGGATGTCAAGCAGCCTGGTATCTGTACGCGCCTGGTCAAACTCGCTGATGGTCTCTACAAAATCGTTCTTTCCTTCGGCTACGATGATCTCGCCGCTTATTAAGTCTTCCTCCAAGCCGGCAGTCTGAAGGAGGCCGCCGGATATCGGAAACACCATCCCTACTCCGCCATAGGGAGGGTCAAAGTTATCATCGTCACCAAAATCCTCCGGTTTTATGCCCTTGCGGGCGAACATGTCGCGGAGCTCGGCATAGGTTAGAACTGCGTCGATCTCTATTTGGGTTTCATCGATAGAGGCTCGCTTCTTGGCTACACACGGCCCCATAAAGACCACCTTGATGTCAGGGCCCAGTTCACGCCTAAGGGCCCGAGCAGTCGCCACCATGGGTGAGACGATAGGGGCTAAGTAAGGAATCAAGCGGGTGTGATACTTGCGGACGTACGACACGACTGCTGGGCAGGGAGTGGCGATATAGCGGTTGTGGGGATTCTCCTCAAGCAGCCTCTTGTATGCATAGGCGACCAGATCCGCCCCCAGGGCTACCTCGTGCACGCTCTTGAAGCCCAGAGCTCTAATCATCGCCACAAGCTTGCCTGGAGATATATCTGTGAACTCAGCGGGAAAACTTGGGGCAACTATGGCGGCGGCGTGCGCGCCTGACTCAAGCACGGCGAAAGCTCGAGCGGTGTCGTCGCGAACCTGTTTGGCGTTTTGACTGCACACCCGCAGACAGTTGCCGCAGCCTATACAGCGGGGCTGAACGACGCGAGCCTGACCATCAACAACCTGGATGGCTTTGGCGGGACATTCGCGCACGCATGCGTAGCACAGGCGGCACTTCTCGCCGATGATGGTAATAAGGGGATTATCCCAAGTGGGCATCAGCTCTCCTCCGCCTGCTCAGTTGAGTGCTTGAGCAACCTTGCGATTGTCTCTAGCAAAGTTGGTATGTCAAGTGGTTTGTCAAAATACGCATCTGCGTGCATTTGTGCCTGTTCTTCTGGGGTGCGGGGTCTAAAGTCTAAACCCAGGGCGCTTGAAACAGAGGTAGCGATTACCAAAGGGATATCAGCATACCGCGGGTCCTCTCTTATTGTGCGGGCAAGGGAGAAGCCGGAGTCAAGGTTGGTCATCATGAGGTCGGTGATGACCAGGTCCGGCTTCTCCTCTTCCATTTTTCTAAGCGCGGCCTCAGGATCAGCAGCTGTAACCACGCGATATCCCGCTCTCTCGAGATGCATACGGTTTATCTCGAGGAAGTCATAATCATCGTCAACGATGAGTACCAGCGGTTTTTGCTGCGTGGTCATTACTCTCCTCGCTGCTGTTCCCACATTAGCACGCTCCCCCTAATTCTGGCCCTAAGTCTAGACTCGCTCCCTGGGTGTGTAGCTGGTATGCAGCAGCTCATGCGACTTATGACCCAGCGGCTCACCAAGGAACTCCTCGTAGAGAGCCTTGATATCCGGGTTTTCGTGAGACTTGCGGAGTTCTTTGCTCTCGTCTTCCTCGTAAATAGCGCGTATGCGCGCAGCCCGCACCACGTTGTCCGTGAAGCGAGGTTGCCCCGCACCGCCGATGCAGCCGCCGGGGCAGGTCATCACCTCGACAAAGTGGTAGGTGGCCTCGCCGGACCGGATGCGATCGATGACCTTCTGAGCATTGGCCAACCCATGGGCAACCGCTACGTTGACCGTTACCCCTTCCAAGAAGGACCACTCGGGCAGGGCACCTTCGATGGTAATGGACGCCTCTTTCACTCCCTCCAGACCCACGATCGGAGTCACATGCAGGTTGGGGAAGGGGAAAGGTTTGCCCGTCACTATTTCGTAAGCGGTGCGAAGGGCTGCTTCCATGACGCCGCCTGTCACGGCAAAAATGTCCGCTGCGCCGGTGGAGATTCCAAGCGGGCGGTCCATCTTGTCATCGGGAAGGCTGCGAAAATCAATGCCGGCCATCTTTATCATGCGGGCTAGCTCACGCGTGGTAAGAACATAGTCTACGTCTGGAACTCCACCCCGACCCATTTCCGGACGCTGGGCCTCAAACTTCTTGGCTGTGCAGGGCATCACCGACACCACCACTATGTCCTCGGGGCGCTTGCCAAGTTTGTCGGCGTAGTAGGTTTTGGCCAACGCACCAAACATCTGCTGCGGGGACTTACAGGTGGACAAATTGGAGAGCATGTCGGGATTAAAGTGCTCCATGTACTTGATCCACCCGGGCGAGCAGCTCGTGAACATGGGCAGCGCTACCGGCTTGCCCTCGACCAGGGCCTTCTTGAGGCGACTGAGAAGTTCGTTTCCCTCCTCGATAATGGTCAGGTCAGCGGCAAAGTTGGTGTCAAAGACCGCATCAAAGCCCAAGCGGCGGAGGGCTGAAACCATCTTGCCGGTGACACGGGTGCCCGGCGGGTAGCCAAACTCTTCGCCAAGGGCGGCTCGAATGGCGGGCGCGGTCTGAACGATTACGTGCTTGGTCGGATCTTCCAGGGCTTCCCATACCTGGTCAATGGCAGTGTTTTCCAGTATGGCTCCGACTGGGCACACTGCGGCGCATTGGCCGCACTGAACACAGACCACGTCGCTTAGGTCACTTGCGAACGCCGGGCCGATTACGGTCTCAAAGCCGCGGTACTGCGGGAAAATGGCTGTTACGCCTTGAACCTGTGAACACACAGTTACGCAGCGCCGGCAGGAGACGCATTTGCCGGTGTCACGCACGAGAGCTGGCGTGGACTCATCGACGAGCTTTTTGGTGCGCTCGCCGGGATACGTTATTTCATCCACGCCCATGGTGGCTGCTAGCTGGCGCAGCTCGCAATCGCCGCTGCGCAGGCAGGCGTAGCAGTCGCCGTCATGCTCGGAGAGCAAGAGTTCCAGCACAGCCCGGCGAGCGCGTCTTACCCGGGGCGAGTTGGTCTTTACCACCATGCCTTCGGTAGCGGGCTGTGCGCAAGAGGCTACCAACGTGCGGGCGCCCTCGATTTCAACCAAACAGAGCCGGCAGGCGCCGGTGGCGGAAAAGCCCTCGAGGTAACACAGAGTGGGTATGTGAGCGCCTGCTTGCCGACAGGCCTCAAGCACCGAGGTCCCTTCGGGTACCTCAATTTGTCTTCCGTCTATAGTTAGGACAGGCATTAGTTCACGCCTCCTTCAACATCAACAACAGGCGACACGTTTGTGGGAGAAGCAGCACCAGCGAGAGCTACGCTCGCCAAAGTCTCTCCTGCTTCCTCGCTCACGGGAACCTTCCCGTAGTCGCAGCGGAGACAGCGCTTTGCTTCTCCGCAGGCGGTCTGCATATCCCAAGAAAGCTCGACCTCTTCAAAGGTACGAGCGCGTGTTGCGGCGTCCAAGCACTCGACTCTAGCGCGTGGAGTAGCTACCGGTTCGGCGTCGGGGTCAAAGTAGGTGTCGACTGCTACTTCGCGACGCCAGAAAGCGTGGTCTTCCCCGGTGAGGAAGCGGTCAATGCTAACCGCGGCTTTCTCGCCAGCCGCCACCGCTTCCACGACCGAAGCTGGTCCTGTTGCAGCGTCCCCACCAGCGAAGATCCAGTCTACGCTTGTGGCGCCGGTTCCTGGGTCAACCTTGAGCCAACCGTTGGCAAGCTCAATGTCAAGGTCTCCCACAAGCTCTTTGGCGTCAAGCGCTTGACCGACAGCGGCGATAACCTGGTCACATTCCAAGGTGAAGTCCGGATAACGTCCTGGCACCGGACGACGGCGCCCAGAGCTGTCATAATCGCCCAGAGCCATGCGCTGACACACAACGCCTACAACCTTGCCTGTGCTATCGCGCAGTATTTCTTTTGGCGAGGTAAGCTCGAGAAGCGTTATGCCTTCTTCGAGAGCGGCCTCCACCTCCTCGGTCCAGGCGGGCATGCTAGCTCGCTGGCGACGGTAGAGAATGGTGACCTTTTCGGCTCCCAGGCGAAGCGCAGTCCGCGCTGCGTCAATGGCGGAATTACCGCCGCCCACCACGACCACTTGTTTGCCGACCTGAGCCTTGCCGTTAATGTTGTACTCGCGCAGGAAGGTCAATGCTTCGGTGACTCCGTTGCCATCCTCGCCCGGGATACCGAGACGGAGCCCCTTGGGGGCGCCAACGGCGACAAAAACGGCCTCGTAGCCTTGGTTGCGCAGGTCGCTCAGGGTAAAGTCGCGGCCCAGAGACTTGCCCGTCACGATCTTTACCCCTAGGTTTTCGATCATGCTGACCTCGCGCTCAACCAGATTCCGCGGTAGTCGGTATGCCGGGATGGCCTGCACCAGCATGCCGCCAGGGATCGGCTCTTTCTCAAAGATGGTGGGTTTGTACCCAAGCCGAGCGAGGAAGTAGGCGCAAGACAGACCAGCGGGGCCGCTCCCGATGATAGCTACCTTGCGCGCTGCGTTGGCCGGATTTACGCGTACCTCGGGGATCTGAAGTTCGGTCTCCTGCTCAGTCATAAAGCGCTTCAGGCTGCGGATAGCCACCGGCTCGTCTAGCGCCCCGCGCTGGCACTTGCTCTCGCAGGGGTGGAAGCACACGCGACCGCAGATGCTTGCCAGCGGGTTCCGTTCGCGGTGTAGCCGCAGGGCTTCGTCAAAGCGCTTCTCGCCGATCAGGCTTACAAAGCCGGGTACGTTGACGCGAGCTGGGCAGGCGTTGCTGCACCGCGCGATAAACAAAGCAGAGCAAACGCCGGCCTCGCAGTAATGGTCACGGATGTGAGCCTCATACTCGTGGCGGAAGTGACGAATGGTGGAAAGCACCGGATTTGGTGCAGTCTGGCCTAGCCCACAAAGAGCCGTGTCTTTAATGATGTTGCCCAGCTCCTCCAGGCGTTCGATGTCGCCCTCTTGGCCTTCTCCATTGCAGATGCGGGTGACGATTTCAAGCATTCGCTTGGTACCCACGCGGCAAGGGGTGCATTTGCCGCAGCTTTCGTCCTGGATGAAATCCAGGAAGTACCGGGCCACATCCACCATGCAGGTGTCTTCATCCATGGCGATGCAGCCGCCGGAGCCCATGATGGCGCCCAGGTCCTGCAGGGTTTCGTAGTCTACAGGCACGTTGAGGTGACTGGCTGGCACGCAGCCACCCGAGGGACCACCGAGCTGCACAGCTTTGAGCTTCTTGCCGCTAGGTGTGCCCCCGCCGATCTCGTAAACGATTTCGCCAAGCTGAACCCCGATGGGCACCTCCACAAGGCCAGCGTGCCTGATAGCACCTCCGAGGGCGAAGACTTTGGTGCCTTTGCTTTTTTCTGTGCCGGTGCTCGCGAACCACTCTGCGCCCTTGAGGATGATGACCGGAATATTGGCGAAGGTCTCAACGTTGTTGAGTACGCTCGGCTTGTCCCAGAGGCCCTTAACAGCTGGGAACGGCGGCCGGGGCCTGGGTTCGCCTCGTCCACCTTCGATGGAGCGCATGAGCGCAGTCTCTTCGCCGCACACAAAAGCGCCCGAACCTTTGCGGATCTCCAGGTCAAAGTCAAAGCCGGTACCCATGATGTCTTTACCGAGTAGGCCGTACTCGCGGGCCTGATCGATGGCGTACTGCAGCCTCTCGATGGCTAGCGGATACTCGGCGCGCAGATACACGTAGCCTTGTTTAGCCCCGATGGCATAGGCGCCGATGGCCATGCCTTCGATCACGCTGTGAGGATCGCCCTCGAGGACAGAGCGGTCCATGAAGGCTCCGGGGTCGCCCTCATCGGCGTTGCAGATGATGTATTTGGTGTCGGACTGAGTCTGACGGGCAAACTTCCATTTAAGTCCGGTGGGGAAGCCAGCGCCGCCGCGACCGCGCAGCCCACTACGCAGCACCTCGTCGATGACCTGCTCAGGGGTCATCTGCGTTAGGACTTTGGCCAGTGCTTGATAGCCTTCCCGCGCGATGTACTCTTCGATCTTAAGGGGATCGATGATGCCCGAATTGCGAAGAACGATCTTCACCTGACGGTTGAAGAATTCAATGTCGCCCATCTCGGCCACGGTCTTGTCGGTGCCGGGGGCGTGGCTCACGAGCCGTTGCACAATGCGGCCCTTAAGGAGATGCTCGGTCACGATCTCCTTGACATCCTCAACTTTGACGTTCTGATAGAAGACTCCGTCCGGGTAGATGAGCACCACCGGACCTACGGCGCATGGGCCTAAGCATCCAGTTTCGACTACCCGGTTCTCGCCAGCCAAGCCCTGAGCCTCGAGCTCTTTGATGAAAGCAGCGCTAATCTCGAGCGCACCTGAAGCTATGCACCCACCCCCTGTGCATACTAGGATGTGATTCCTTATCAGTTCCATGAGCTGTTCCTCAGTCTTTCCTTGGGTGAAACCTAAGCCGACTTAATGAGGTACTCATCCACAGGTTGTCCTCCCCTGAGATGAGACTCCACAATGCGGTGCACCTTCTCTTTGCTGTCGAGGAGCCCATAGTGGTACACGCTGCCATCGGCGAACTGGATTGTAGCCATCGGCTCCATTTCGCAGAGACCTGCGCAACCGGACTGGTGGATAGTCACGTTGTCCAGCTTGGCCTCCGCCACTTCGGTCAGGAAATTCACCACCACATCACGGGCCCCCGCGGCAATCCCACAGGTTCCCATGTGAACGGTGACCTTAATCTCCTTGGCTCCAGACCGAAGATCCACCTCCTCCTTTGCGCGTTGGGCTAGAGAAAGAAGATCTGCCGGGCTTTTGATCTTTTTTTCGGTCATGGTCAAGCGCTCCTTTCGCCCACCCCGGCAACCGCAGGCTCCTTGGGTCCATACGCGGAACTGTATTGAGCAAGGATCTCTCCGATGCGGGCCGGCTTGACTCTATGATGAACGTTGTCATTGACAGTTATTACAGGAGCAAGACCGCAGGCGCCGAAGCAGCGCGCAACCTCAAGTGAGAACTCTCGATCGCCTGTGGTCTCGCCCACCTCGATGCCCAATTCCTTCTTGAGGGCCTCGAGCACTTGCAGGCCTCCGCGCACGTAGCACGCGGTGCCCAGGCAGACTCGAATCAAGTTTCGGCCGCGGGGAACAGTGGAGAAAAACGAGTAAAAGCTCACCACCCCAGCGACCTCGCTGTAAGACTTGCCCAAGCCTTTGGCGATTTTTTTGAGCGCCGTGGCGGGCAAGTATCCAAATAGCCCTTGCGCGATCTGGAGGACCGGGATGAGAGCACCCGGCTTGTCTTTGTAGTTTTCTATTACTTCCTCCAGGCGCGTAAGCAGCTCCTCTTCGGATGGCTCTTCGCACCCGTGCGGGCAAGGACTTTGCCCACTTACTGTTTCTTCCGTCATTTCCCAACTCCCCTAATCGATTGGCACTACACTGGGTAAGCTGCGCCCAAGAACTTCCGCTGCCTCCTTGGGGGAGGCACGAAACACGGGAGTATCAAACAGATCTCCCTCAAGAGTGACCCTAAATTCGACTTGGGGATTCGTCACTGCTGCAACCAGCAGGGTGGCCGCCATATCCCCAAGCGGTGGTCGATCAACATGTGACAACTTCATGAGGACTTCGACCTTGGTGCCTCCGAGTTCAGCGGAGCGTCCAATGTCTAGCTCGCCCCCAGCTGCTTGCGCGTCGGCTTGAAGAAGACTTAGCCCGAGACCGGTCTTCTTCCCAGGCTTGGTGGTGTAGAAGGGGTCGAGAGCCTTTTCTGGAGGCACGTCCAATCCCGGACCGTTGTCGGCTACGACCATGCGCAACTCGTCGCTTGCTCGATCTGCGCGAAGGGCAATATCAACGCGAGTTGCTCCCGCTCGTACTGAGTTCTCAATCATCTCTAGAAGGTAAAGGGACAGGTCATGCATGGCTTGAACTCCCGATCGAACTTGCCCGAAGCACTTGGCGTCCCTCGAGTTGGCGCAAGGCCAGGGCGAGCTCGGCAAAGGTGGGCTCCGCCAGGTGCAGCTCTGTATAGACGGTCCCCATGGTGTCGAGAAAGTGACTGTCAGAGGAGGCAAGCATGGGGAGACCGAGGGCGCTTAGCTCGGAGTACCGAGGTGAACCGATGTCCGAGGGGCGCGAAAGTTCGATGGCGTCGAATCCAGCGTCTTCGGGGAAGAGACCCAGCTGCGAATAGACACTAAAAGAGCGGCGGTCAACATGTGCGGCTACAGCAAGTCCGGAGTGCTGGTGGATCAAGGAGACTACGGCCTCGAGGGAGAGGGGCAACGCGTAAGCAAGGCTGGCGGTTTCCTCCCCAAGCTTTCGGTCATTCCCATCGAATATTGGTTGACGGCCGAAGTACGCATAATATTCGGCGGTGGCAGGCGGAAGAAGAGCCCGGATGCTTGTGCTTGCTTCTTGCGCAGCCTGTGCGCTGGGGAACAAAGCCACAACGTGAACCTCTTCTGCCGACGTCAGTTCCATCCCCGGGATCACAGCAAGCTTGACCCCAAGGCATGTGGCTGCATCCTGCACTCCGTTCACGTTTTCTGCTGTGTTGTGGTCGCAAACCGCAATCATGTCAAGACCCCGCTCCATGGCTTTTTGCACAATGGCCGAGGGCGTCATCTCGTCTGCTGCGCAGGGAGAAAGGGCCGTGTGCACGTGCAGGTCGGCGCGAAACACTTGTAGCGTCGCTTCTGTGTGTTTGGCTTGATCTTTCACCCATGGGTTCCTTCCGCCGACTCGGAGTCATGACGCGAATTTGCTATCCGCCTTTTCCTCTCAGCCCCAATGCATAAAGCTTGCCCACCAGGTCAAAGGTGTCGGCCTGAGACGAGAACAGCACCAGTCCCTCTTCTACACCCCTCTCAATGACCTCAGGCTCGGGAATGCGGCCGCAAGAGAAGATCACTGCCCTCAGATTGGCGTGGGTAGCTACCGCAATCACGTTCAAGTGCACCTGAAGCGTTACAAGAACAGCATCCCTGGGAGCGTTAGCAAGCACGTCGCTTAGCAGATCAGAAGCGTAGCCCCGGGTAACTTCTGTCTCTAGAGCTGCCCTGATGCTATCGGGCAGAGAGTCTTCTACCGGAACCCGAGGGTCATCCGGCTTGCCTTCTGCGGTCTCCGGCACAAGGAGGCGGAGATCAAGAGCCTTGGCTATTTCTCTTAGTTTCATCAGTTTGGTCCTCCTGGGCCGTGTGTCGGTAGGGGCAGCGACTGATATCGGCTCGGTTCATCACCACGTCCTCAGCAAGAGCAGCGCAACTCGGGGCTCCGCACATGCCGCAATCCTTGCCGGGGAGGGCGCGGATGATTGCTTGTAGCTCGCCCAGCTTCTGGATAGCCCGGGCCATGTCAGGGTCAAGGCGAATTCCTGGGCGCGGCCTAAGAGGTTTGCGTCTTGGCTGAGGCTGCAAATTTGCTGCAGGTTCTTGCTTTGTGAAAGAGCCGGCGCTGCGAGCCAACTCTGCCTCGGCGAGTTCCCACCGGAAGCGGGTCACATGGTATTCCTCGGGCAATAGGGGTGAGCCCATGCAGCCCCCTGGGCAGGCATAAGGTTCGATAACATGCACGTCTTGCAACAACAAATCTTCGGCTCTCTCAAACACAGCGATCACGTGCTTAAGACCGGTAACACGCAAAACCCGTGTGTGTTCTTCCGGACCGGCATCCGAAGACCGAAGGACTGGGGCGATACTCTCTTTTGTGGAGGACGTACTGGGCAATTGCTTACCCTTGTGGCCAGATAGGTATGTCATTACTGCCTGCAGGACTGTCTCTGGGGTGACGAAAATCGGCTCTTGCTCCGGCTTGTCCTGCCCCGCGAGGTAGTGCAGGAGGATAGCGGAGCGTTGTGCAGGACATGAGATCACGTATGCCGTTCGCCGGTTCTGACAAACGGCCTGGATGGCCTCCCAGGGACTTTCATAAGGAGCTACGTGCTTGATCAAGGCAGGAAAGCGTAGCTCCACCAGGTTTATGACAGCGGGGCAGACTGGGAGAATGGTCGGGAGCAAGGCGCCGTCTGCGAGCGAGGTCATTCTGCTTACCGCCTCTTCGAAAGGACCAGATATCACTACTTCAGCAAAGCCCAAGCTCTCCAGCGCCGTCATGACTTGACCGGGGCTGTGATCTAGTCCGCAACTTGCGAGCAAGCCGGGAGGCACCACAAGAACAACCTCTTGCCTATCCTCTATATGTTCCAAAGAAGGCGCATCGTCGCGCACTGCTAGGGCACCTGTCTCGCAGGCCGCAATGCACTCTGTGCAATCAATGCACAAGTGTTCAAGGATCATGGGATGAGAGTCTCGTACTCGCATAGCCTGGGTAGGGCAGGCTCGAAGGCAGGCGCGGCAGTCACGGCACTGGTCCGGGGATGCCCGCAGCGAGATTGAAGGGGTTTCTAACGTTGCAGCCGCAGGTTTGAGAAACACGGTGAAGCTCAGCCTAGTTCCTTCACCTAGTCGTGACGTAATGCGAAGGCGGTCAGCGTTCTTCTTTATGTTCGGTAATCCCATTCCTGCACCAAAGCCAAGAGCGCGTGCCTCGGGGCTGGCCGTGGAGAATCCCTCTGTCATGGCCAACTCGAGGTCCGCAATGCCGGGGCCGCGATCGGAAACAATCACGTCTAGGCGGGAGTCAGACAAGGCGGCATCCATCCGTCCTCCGACCGAGTGAATCACCACGTTCATCTCGGCCTCGTATGCTGCAATCACAGCGCGTCTGATTGTCTCCGCGTCTGCTCCCACTCGTTTCAGGTGCTCCTTCAGCGAGCGGGAGGCAGCGCCTGCCTGACGAAAGTCATTGCTGGCAATCTCGTATGAGAGAAATTCCACCATGGGCTCTAGCTATCTTTAGCTTCTAGCCCCTTGCCGTTGCCGACGGAGGCTGACGCCGCAGTCCCGTTCTCAACTTGGGAGGTGGTGAGAAGCTGATAGATCAATCCACAGGTCTCAAAAACGCTAACTGGGGAAACCATAAGGAGGATCCCGTTTTCCCTTGCTAGCTCGACGACCTCGGGCTCTGGGTCAACTCCGTCGACAAAGCAGATGCCCGGCACTTCCATCAGGTCGGCTACACGGACCATTTGCACGTTGGCGAGATTTGTGATTAGGAGTGTGGAGGCCGAAGCCTCGTTGAGGAGATCACTCACGCGATCCCCTGCGTAGATCTTAGTAATCCGGGCGTCTAGACCTGCTCCGGGAGCAAGGATGCGGGCGCCGATCTTCGAGGCTAATTCGCCCAAACGAACGTCTCGCTGGGCAAGGAGATCGTCGATTGTGCGAATCATAGGACCGGACACGGCGCTCTGTCCGGCGTCGGTCTCGGTGTCAGCGTCCTGGGTTTCCTCTTCTTGCTCTTGGCGAGCGAAGAACGCTGCGGACTCAAGAGCAGATGTAATGTCCATATGATCGACGAAGACATCGTCTGGCACCCGAAGCGGGATAGCCGTGAAATCCACGATACTTCTAACTCCGGCTCGCACCAGTGCATCTGCTGTTTCTTGGGCTTTTTCAGGAGGAACCGCAAGAATGGCTACCTTGATCTTCTTCTCGCTTATTACGCGCTCGAGATCTTCGATACTGTAAACCGGGCAGCCTTCGATAGTTCGTCCGATAAGATCGGGGTCAACGTCAAATCCAGCGGCGATACGAAGAGCGGGGCGCCGACCAGCGAAATGGGCTAGAACCGACTGGCCCAGGCGCCCGAGACCCACTAGGGCTACGTCCTGGCGAGTACTACCATCGAGAAGCTCTTCGATGGCGGCAAGGCAGGTGTCAAGTTGGTAGCCGCGGCTTGGGCTGCCAGAGTAGCCAATGACCATGAAGTCGCGCCGCACCTGAGCCGCACTCACTCCCGCTAGATGCGCAAGCTGATGCGAGTAGATGCTGGTGACACCGGAGGCGCGCAGCCTGTCGAGTAGCCGCCGATAGAGGCTAAGCCTCTTCACAGTGCGTCGTGAAATCTCCGTTCTCTTCTCCCCGGGCATTGCCGATGCAAGGGTCTCCAAATCGTTACCGGTTTAACGCCGTTACGCGTTTCACAATATACAGCCGAACAAGCGCCCCGTCAACGGCGGAGTAGGCGGCTTGGAAAAAAATCTGCAAGCGTGCGTCTGCGGGCTGGCGCAACCTGCCTTGAGCCGTATTAGAATGTGAAATGCGTAACTACGTTGGCTGGCCCAGAGCTAGTCAGTCACGAGAGAGCAAGCAATGGTGACGATAGGAGGAACATCATGACCCACACGATCTTTGGGGTTCATATAACTGATAGGGTTAAGAACGTCCCGGCTGTGCAGGCCATCCTTACAAAATACGGCTGCAACATTCGGGTAAGACTGGGACTTCACGACGTCGATGAGAACAAGTGCTCGCCCTGCGGCCTTGTACTGCTGGATGTGATAGGCGCGGAGAGCGAGGACTTGTTTAATGAACTTAAGGGAGTCGAGGGCGTAAACGTGCAGCGTATGGATTTTCCAGATTGACGCGTCCCGAATGTCACGGGGTGCACGAGCTAGGAGTGAGGGGGAAGGAAGACATACATGCGTGGTCGGGCGGAGACGGCGAAGCTCCTGTTGTGGGCAAGTCCAGTTGAACGAGGCCAGTCGCTGCGGTTGGTCCGCGCACTCCTCTTCCTAGCTGTGACGGCTTTGGTGGTCTGCGTATTGTGTGCCGGTTGCGATCAGCCGGGCGGGGAGTCAAGCTCCTCTTCCCCAACGACAGCAGAATCGGGGGCAGGTGTTGGTTCCCCATCGACTGGATCTGCTTCCACCTTGTCTACGGAGGCAGAGGTTCCCACAGTGGTTGACAAGGTACCCAAGATCGTTCTTGTTGCTCCCGCGGGTCCCATGGCGATCCCGTTGGCCTACCTAGTAGTAAACAATCGACTCGCCGAGGTGGCGGATAAGACCGAACTTGCCATCTGGGAAAACGCGGACCAGCTTAAGGCGCGTGTCGCGGGAGGGCAGGGGGACTTCATCACCATGCCCTCCAACAATGCCGCCATCTTTTACAACAAGGGTCTCAACCTCAAGCTCCTCAACATTGCTGTCTGGAATATCACGTACTTGGTGACCCGTGACTCTCAGGCGGACAGTTTTGCCGACATAAAAGGCCAGTCTCTGGTCGTGTCGCTCAAGGGAAGCGTGCCTGACGTGATGTTTCAGTTCTTGGCGAAGAAAGAGGGCCTTGATCCGGTCAAAGATTTTGCTCTTCGCTATGTCTCTGATCCTCCGCAGGCTTCGCAACTTCTGCTGGCTGGCGAGGTGGACAACGCGGTGCTCAGTGAAGCTCTGGCAACAGCCGTAGTCCTCCAAAGCAAGAGTCAAGAAAGACCTCTGCGCAAAGCCTTTGCCTTTGACGAAGCCTGGGCTAAGGCGACATCTGGTCAGGAGGAAACGCCCATTGCAGGTACGGTGGTCACGGGAGCTCTGATGGACCGGATGGATGTTGTGATGGTCTTTGAGCGCGAGTACCAGGCTGCTCTGGAGTGGATGTTGGCTAATCCCGAGGAAGCGGGTAAGTTGGTGGAGACCGAGCTGCCTCAGCTTGGCCTCAAGGCTGCCGTAATGACAGCTGCCATGAAAGGGATCACGTGGAAATACCGCTCGGCTCCAGACGCTCGACCCTATTTGGAACAGTTCTACACGCGTCTTGCTGAGCTTTCGCCCCAGGTCATCGGAGGCAAGCTACCCGATGACGGGTTCTACTTTGTCCGGTAACGGCGACCTCTCACCCGGCTTTGGCCCAGCGCGCGGCCCTGCTGGCCGCCGTGTCGGGCTGGTATACGGGATGCTGGGTGTGGCAGTCCTTCTCGCGGTGTGGCAGGTCTTGTCTTGGACGGTTAATCCGGTATTCCTGGCCTCTCCCGGCGCCACCGCTAAGGCTCTTGTGCGTCTGGCATGGGAAGGGCGGCTCTGGGTCGAGTTGCTCGTCACCCTCAAGCGTCTTGTCATCGGCCTACTCTTGGGGGCTACCGGGGGGTGGGTGCTCGGTATTCTGGCCGGCCTGGATCGGCGGATACGCTCTTTCCTCGAGCCAGCCCGGTGGGTGGTCATGACAGTGCCAGCTGTGGTTATCGCGATGCTAGCCATGTTGTGGTTCGGCCTGGGAGATTCCACGGTCATCTTCATGGTGGCCGTGATTGTCTTTCCTACCATGTTTGTTAACACTGTCTCCGGAGTCTTGTCGGTAGATCCTCGTCTGGTGGAAATGGGCAAAGTGTACGGCTTCTCTCGGCGACTCATGCTGACGGAAATCTATCTGCCGGCGATTGCCTCTCCAGCTCTTGCGGGGTTGACCCTGGCAGCAGGCATTGGAGTGCGAGCGGTTGTATTGGGGGAGGTGCTTGGCGCTACTAGCGGTATTGGCCATGCTTTCTCGCGCGCTCACAGCTGGCTCGAGACCGACGAGCTTTTCGCCTGGATCGTGGTGTTGCTGGCGCTGATGGGGGTCATTGAGTTTGGAGCTCTTAGACCTTTGCGGAAACGTGCCGCTCGTTGGAGAAGCGCAGCGTGATGATTGCTTGTGGCGAAATATGATTACGCTTGTCGAAGTCAGCAAATCTTATGGTGAGCTGGTTCTCTTTGAGAAGCTGTCACTATACGTAGACAAGGGACAAATCATAGCCATTGTGGGCCCTTCGGGCTCCGGCAAGACGACCATTCTCAAGATGATCGCCGGGATTGTTCGTCCTGACGCGGGGAGGGTGATTCTGGCGAGCACCCATCTGGGTTACGTGTTCCAGGAGCCTCGTTTGTTACCTTGGCGGTCTGCGCTTGACAATGTGGCGGTATCTTTGCGCGCCCAAGGTATAGAGAAAGCAAAGGCGCGTTCTGTTGCGGAGCAGTGGCTAAGACGGGTGGGGCTGGAGGGATTCGCAAACTACCGGCCAGCCGAGCTTAGTGGCGGCATGGCCCAGCGAGTCGCCATTGCTCGGGCGTTGGCTACGCAACCCGCCATTGTTCTCATGGATGAACCTTTGGCCAACATAGACGTCGAGTTGAAGACCTCTCTTCTTGAGTTTCTCGTAGGGTTTATCCGTGACAACGAGATCACCTGCGTTTACGTGACTCACGAACTTACCGAAGCGCTTCAGCTTGCCGATCGGATTGTAGAGATCGGTGCTGACCGCATCCTTCGCGAGCTCGATCTTAGCGACCGCGCAGCCGTGGCGCGAGAGTGGCTTGCCCGCTCGTTGGGAAGATTAGGGGGCGTGGCGTAGACTGAATCCCCGCCAGCACACGTCCCGCCAACACTAGACTACCGTTGGATCCTTTCCGAGGCCGTGTCGCCCTAGCATAGTCCCAGGCAAACATCTTGGGGAAAGGAGGCACGGTGTTCCAGAAGCAGCCGTGGATGCAGCGTGCGGGCGAGTATCCAGCGGACGACCAGGGGTACTTTAGTTTGCTAGCAAGGGCGGTGTTCTCTGCTGGCTTAGGGCCCAAGGTTGTGGAAGCTCGGTGGCCCCACATCTGTGCGGCTTTCCACGACTTTGATCCTAGGCAAGTGGCGGCTATGGGGGAGGCTGATGTAACAAGACTTCTGACCGATCCTCACGTGATTCGGAACCGCAGGAAGATCGAGGCTGTACTGGAGAACGCACGCCGGTTTCTGTCTTGTCTAGAGGAGTCCGGGGTGAATTTCCACGATTACCTGCGTAGTCTTGGAGCAGAAAAAGATCTAGATATTGTTGCAGAGAGACTGTCTCAAACCTTCGTTCACCTTGGCCGACCCTCGGCTCTCTTCTTTCTTTTCAGCGCTGGGTGGCGGCCGCGAGACATGGGCTTCGCGTGAGTGGTTTGAAGTCGCGATTACCTGGTTAACACACTATTATGTTGTCAGGGGGTGAAATCAGCTGGCACGCCAGCGAGCTCTCCCGGCGGTTGGTTACGACGCCGGGCGGGGTAGGAAAGGAGGCGCTGTGGATCCGGTGATCCTGCAGGAGTACCAACTCAAGCTCGCTAAGTGGCTTGGACAAGGGTATCGACTTCTAGCAGACGACGTGGACGGGACACTGCGCATTACGGTGCACTACGTCTCACACGACGGAGCCGTGGGCAGCGAGCGGGATCAGGAGTACTGGCCTATGGCTCCCGAGATAGTGCAGATGCTGGAGCAAAACGGTATCGAGATTTCGCGTGCCTTAGCTGGTCCCAGGCCGTGGTCCGGGGGGCCGACTCCTGACGAGCTTGAATAGGGGGCACTCCGATCGGCGCACTCTTCCCGCGCGTGGTGGTATCTTGTCGCAGTGCAATTCAGTATGTCGTATTGCACTCAGTGAAGACTTAGGAAAGGAGACCCCCCTTGTCTAGAAATGTTGTTATTGTCAGCGGCGCTCGTACTCCGGTAGGGCGCTTTCTAGGAACTCTGTCCGAAATTCCAGCTCCTAAGCTGGGCGCGATTGCCATCCGCGAGGCTGTAAGGCGGGCGGGCATCGAGCCGGGAGAGGTCCAAGAGGTGATCATGGGACATGTGCTCTCGGGAGGCACCGGCCAAGGACCAGCTCGGCAGGCTGCTCTGATGGCTGGGCTGCCGCAGGAGGTTCCAGCTTGGTCGCTCAACCTGGTGTGCGGATCCGGTATGAAGGCTGTCCACGCCGCGGCCGAGGCCATTAAGGCTGGAGATGCTGAGGTTATCGTGGCCGGAGGCATGGAGAATATGAGCCTCGGTCCCTATATTGTTCCGAAAGCGCGTACCGGGTACCGCATGGGCGACGGTGTGCTGCAGGATTTGATGATTCTGGACGGCCTCTGGTGTGCCATGAACCAGTACCACATGGGCATAACAGCCGAGAATGTGGCTGCCAAGTATGGCATCACCCGCGAGATGCAGGATCAAATAGCTTACGAGAGCCAAAAGCGGGCGGCTGCAGCTATTGCGGCGGGCAAGTTCAAGGCTGAGATAGTGCCTGTGGAAATCCCGCAGCGTAAAGGCGAGCCGCTTATCTTCGACACTGACGAGCATCCGCGGCCGGACACGACCCTGGAGGGGCTGGCCAAGCTTAAGCCAGCTTTCAAGGAAGATGGCACGGTGACCGCCGGGAATGCTTCCGGCATAAACGACGCAGCGGCAGCATTCGTGGTAGCTTCGGAAGAGTGGGCGCAGAGAAAAGGCATTAAGCCTCTTGCCACGATTGTCGAGTATGCGACTGCCGGTCTTGACCCTGCCTACATGGGTATGGGCCCCTATTACGCTACCAAGAAGGTGCTGGCCAAAGCGGGTATGAGCTTGGATGAGATGGATATCATCGAGTCCAACGAGGCTTTTGCAGCTCAGTGTGGTGCGGTGGCTAAGGAGCTAGGTCTTGACATGTCCAAGACGAACGTATACGGGGGGGCGATCGCGCTTGGACATCCCATCGGGGCCTCCGGTGCTCGCATTCTGCTTACTCTGATCTCTGCGTTGAGGCAAGAAGGCGGCACTTACGGGCTGGCCACCATGTGCATAGGTGGTGGGCAGGGTATTGCTACCATTGTCAAGGTCTGAGAAGAAAGGAAGAAGGAAGTGAGAGACCGCGTAGAAAAAGCGCTCGAGATGATTCGGCCAGCCCTTCAGAATGATGGAGGAGATGTGGAGCTGGTCGACGTCGACGAGACCACCGGTGTGGTCAAGCTCAAGCTGGTAGGCGCCTGCGGCAGCTGTCCCATGTCGCAAATGACATTGCGCATGGGTGTGGAGCGCATACTCAAAGAGCAGGTCCCCGAGGTTGTAGAAGTTCAGGCTGTTTGAAGCTGGCCAGCTTGTGGTCAGAGCTCGCCTAGGGCTTGACCCGTAAGAGCCAGCCCAGAGAACGGTCGAACTCGGTTTTGAGTAGGTTGAGCTGGGCAGCGGCGGCGGAGAGGGCTTGCAGCCTCTCCGCCGCCGCTGCTTGACTTTCCGCGGCCTCTTCCAGTCGCAAGGATACTGTCTGTGCCTGGCGGACGATGGCTGCTGCTTGCGCTCGGGCCGAAACACCCAGAACTCGGGCCCTTTTTAGTGCTCCTAGTCCTTGGACGACGGCATAAATTGATCCGGCCAGCACCAGGATGCAGCCGACCCCCAAGCATATCAACATGATCAGAGTGCTCATGCTCATAGGGCAACTCTACCAAAAGGCGGGAGGACCCACACGGGGTTTCAGATCAAACCGCCTGATAAGAGCAAGATCGGAACGTTCGCTTAAGCGGGATATTCTCACCACGTCGCCGGTCCGGGGGGCGTGGATGAACAGCCCTTCCCCTATGTAGATCCCTACGTGGTAAACAGGCCACCCGAAGGCCAGCAAGTCACCAGGGCGTATGTCCTGTGGTTGCACAGGAGTGCCCATTTGAGCCTGGCTGCCGGAGTAGTGGGGCAGATACACGCCATGCTGAGCATAGACGTACGCAGTGAATCCAGAGCAATCAAACCCAGTTGAAGGCCGGTCGCCAGCCCAAACATACGGAGTACCAAGGTAAGCTGCCGCAGTCTCGAGAAGCTGTGTGACAATGTCAATCTCGCTCTGAGGGGAGCCGGAGAGAGTTACTCGTGCGCCACTTACGATTGCAGCAAGGGTTGTCCTCAATCGGGCCTGTTCTTCTTCCTGTCGTTTTCGCTCTTGCTCAATGATCTGACGAATCTCGTCATTGAGTTGATTAAGAACGGTCTCCCGTGCTGCCAGAGCGGTTTGTATCTCTCGCCGCTTGGCCTCGATTTGGGTTCGCAGCTCTACTTGTTCTTGCTTGACCTTGTCTACCTCTTGGACCAGTTCCTCAAGCCTATCAGTACTCCTCTGCACGCTTTCTAGGGCCCGCTCGTCCTCTTCAGCCAACATCATGCCAAGACGGATCCGGTAGACGAGGTCGGTAAACCCTTGAGCTTCAAGCACGAGTTGGAAAAAGCGCGAGCGTCCGCCGGACTTGTAAAGGGCGCAGAGGTGCCTTTCCCACTTTCTCACCTGATAGGCGTGGTCTTTTTCAGCTTGGTCAAGGTCACGCCGAAGCTCAAGCAGCCTCACATTTGTTTCGTCAAGCTTGACCTGAAGCTGGTTGTAGTTTTCGGTGTAGCGCTCAAGTTCTTGGTCAAGCCTGTCTATCTCACTCTGAATGGCCTTTGCTTGGGCCTCTAGGTTGTCGACTGTAGCCTGTGCAGAGCGGGATAGCGGCCCGGAGTAGGGACCTACAGGGTAGGCGGCTCTCACGGTAGTTCCTACGAGGAAGACTGGGACAAGGAGGACGAACACAAGGCTCGTCAGCAGCACGACTTTGGCGACGCTGATTCCTTGGCAGCGCGCGTACTTCTTCGCGTTGGTTGCGTGGGGCGCTTGTCGGACCGCGCTCTGTTGTACGGTATTTGTCCGGGTTCGCAAGGGGCTGCCTCTGCCGGTATAGTCTTGTTCGACGATTCGTTTGTCTGCAATGCTATCTTTAAACAATGCTATCTCTAATTATCGGCAACATGATATCTAGACTTGTCATGCTTTCGTTCGGCGAAGGTGTGGTATACTACGCAGCCCATACGGCGCGGGGTGGAGCAGTCCGGTAGCTCGTCGGGCTCATAACCCGAAGGTCGCAGGTTCGAATCCTGCCCCCGCTACCATAACGAAGCCCTGCTTTTGCAGGGCTTCCTATTTTCCGCATGAGTTGCAGCGGTCTCGCTGACGGGGCTATGGACTAGCATCGCTGTGTAGCAAGATCTTCATACCTTCGCCTCAGGCTCGTTACTCTCCCCACTTGGCCTCGATATCGCTAAAGATATCGCGCTGAAAAACAACGTACGAAGGGGTCGCGTCTTCTGGCATGGCGAAAGCCACCGCCCCTTTGACGGTCTTGCCAGGTAGCACCTGGCCGGTGCCAAGATCAGGCTTGCTGCAAGGGGCCATCAGCGACTCGTACTTCATGCCCTCAGTGTCGTACATCGTGAAGGCGAGCGCATTGTAGCTGTATGGCTCATCGCCGATATTGCTGATGCTGACCATGCAATAAACGGCCTTCTGGTTAGGCTCAAGCAGCATCTCGCGGGTGATTTCGTCAAGATTGGCTGTGTCGTCCACTGGGGCTGCTACGGTAATCTCCAGGCCCTTGAGCTTGGCAGTGCCTCCCCAGGGTTCTTCTACGACACCAGAAATCTTGACACCAGAAATCTTGGAAGTGGTTGTTTGCGGCTCTTTCGTCGGGCTGGGCTTGGCAGAGCTGTCGGTCGGTACTGATGTCTCAGTTGTCTCTGCAGCCGTAATAGTTCCAGTTTCGCTCACCGTGCAGCCAGCAGTGGCCACTAGCGTCAGACCGACTACGAGCAGGGCTAATAGCAACCTTGGCATGAGCTTCCTCCTTGTTTTGGAATGTCTGACTTGTCTTGCTCTGCATGATAGTCGGGCCTGCGGACGGCTAGTTGGCTCGGTCGGGCTATCCATGCTCGCAGGAAGGGTCTTACCTCGAGTCCGTCTGCTTTGTCATCTCAGTTGCCACGTGGATCGGCTTGACAGCGTAAACAGGGGGCAATCAAAAAGTGACTCGAGACAAGCCGAATAAAGTCTCAGAATCGTAGGTTTAGCAGGATTATGCAGCGACCTATCTCGATGACCCGCCGCTGGACTAGCTCAGGACTGGGTATGAGCTTCTCCTTGCTCCTCAACAGCTCGCCGCGCTGCCTTTTGTACAAGCCATTGGTCGAGCTTGCTCTGCAACAAACGCCTCTGTTCAGGGCCCATGGCCTGCACAGCTGCTTCAACAATCATTTTTTGCTCGGGTGAAAGATCTGGAGAAAGCCGGTAGTGCATCCATAGGCCATGGCGAGTGAAATCCACAAGCCCAGCATGATAAAGATACCTAAGATGTCTTGAAACCTTAGACTGAGTGAGGCCGAAACTGCCCACAAAATCGCAAACGCAGAGTTCTCCCCGATCATGTAGCAGGGCCACCATCTGGAGCCGAGTCTCCTCGGCCAAGGCCTTGAGTGTTTCAACAACCTGGTTCACTGGCGATCGCTTGCAAAGGCGCGCTCTGTATTGTCTGCCGCTAGATTGTCAGTTTAGCCTCACATGCGCTGAATGATAGCGCTTGAACTAGGGTCTGCAAGGTACTTGCCGACAAAAGCTAGTGTGCGGGAGGCGCGGGTGGCCGAAATCAGCTTACCCGTTGCTACCCCTTTGGGTTGGGAACTTATCCGAGTGTACTGTGGTCTAGTAACGGGTAGAGTAGTGTCGGTGATGCCAACGTTGGAGGCAGCATGGGAGCCGCCCGCAGCAATCACGGAACTAGGGCGCGAGCATCTTGGCGCTCTCTCTGGCACGCGTTGCTTTCTGCAGTTCTTCCGGGTGCAGGTCAGCTTGCGGCTGGGGCGAAAGCTCGAGGCTTTGCCATGGTGGCTGCAAGTGTTTTTGTGGCTGCAGCGGCTGGGATAGTTGCTGTGGTAGCCGGTCTTGACAACATGCTTGCCTGGGTGATTGCGCCGTCGGTGCTTTTGCTTCTCATTTTGCTGGATGGGGCCTTACTGGCCTTCAGGGTGTTTGCGGTAGTCGACGCCTACAGAGTCCCGCGTCGGTCAGATATAACCTGGCCTCCTCAGGTGGTGGGATCCCGAGTTGAGTTTCGTGCTGCTCAGCGCCAACACCGGGCTTCGTTGGCAGCGGGGCTTCTTCTTGCTCTACTTGTCTTGTTCACCGCCGTACCCCACCTTGTTGCTGGCTATTACCTGTATGTCTCGCGCGATTTGGTGATGAGTGTATTCTCTAGTGAGGGTATTCCTGGGGGCTCCACAGACGTATGCACCACTGTAGTGGTCAGCCATACTGAAAGCAGGGGCAGCGGCTCCCTCGCTGTTTCTACAACAGGCTCAAGCGCGACATCCAATGGCGGTACTTCGACGACCTATCCAGTTTCTAGTTCTACAGCTGCCTCTACTGGCGCCTCCGAACCGGGCTCTCTAGGTCCGACCTCGTCTGGGGAGGAGATACCAGTTGTGGCTGACGATGACGGAAGACTTACGGTCTTGTTGATAGGAACCGATGCTGGATACGGACGCAGTGGCGCTAGAGCGGATAGCATAATGGTAGCCACTGCAAACCTAGAGACTGGGCGGGTGGCTCTATTTGGAATAGCGCGGAATACAGGTAGTGTTCCTCTAAGCCAACCAGCAGCGAGAGCCTTGGGCACCAAGGTCTACCTGAACTTAATCAGCTCCCTTTACTCTGACGCACGTGAGCACCCAGAGCTTGCTCCTGAGGGACAGGATCCTGGCGCAGTTGTGCTGCGCGACACGGTTAGCATGTTGCTTGGGATCCCCATTGACTATTACGCAGTAGTGGATATGGGCGGATTTGTCAAAGTTGTAGACGCTTTGGGTGGAGTTACTTTGAATGTGAAAGAGCGGGTGCAAGTGCGTCTTTCGCCGCCTACCCCTGACGAGGAATGGAGGGTCTACGACATTGAGCCGGGTGTACGGCACTTGAGCGGTCTTGAGGCGCTCGCCTTTGCCCGTTCGCGCACAGGGAGCAGCGACTACGTTCGTATGGGGAGGCAGCGTTGCATACTTGCGGCACTTTTGTATCAGAATGGAGCAGCAGAATTTCTTCTCAAATTTCCTAAGCTGGCGGAGGTTATAAAAGACAGCGTAAAGACTGATGTCCCGCTTGAGACCATTCAAGCATTGATCAAATCCCGTTCGCGCCTGAAGGCGGACGAAATAATAACCGTAGGATTCACTCGGCCAAAATACACCACGGGTATCAATTCCATGGGCTATAACATCTTGGATGTTGATTTGGTCCAGCGTACTGTGCGTGAGATCATTGAACATCCAGAGGAAGTAATGGCTAAGTCTGGCACCGACCAGTCGCTCGACACTTACGACTGTTGGAAGGTCAAGTAGGTCAACTAAGGCGCGACGTGCCAACCGTTCGAGGAGAGAACAACGATGGGAACAGGGCGCATTCCCCCTCCATATCTCCCTAAAGACCACTGGGAATACAACCTTTACGAATATCACAAGGGGCTCCCCGACAAGAGTCACTACGAGTTCATCGCTAACACACCCGGGGTCAAGACGGCCGAATATTGGAAGGAATGGTGCCAGGCCATTTTCTACGCTGGCACTACCCTTTGCATGTGGAACGCACTCCCCGAGGTTAAAGCGGCCTTTCTGTCACTGTGCTCGTTTGAGCCAGGCATGAAGGTATTTCTGGTGGGCAAGTATTTGTGGGAAAGCGGTCTAGCGGACGCGGTTCGCTCCCTTGTCGGAGATTCGGGAACTCTCGGCATCCTTGACATGACTGATCAAGTTCTCGAGACTGTGCGTGAGCTGGGTCCGCGGCGGACGGTTCAGTATGAGGCTGCGGGGGCTACTGGCAGCCGGGCGGCTAGGCCGTTAGTTTGGCCCTTGACGTGTTTTGACGGACTACCAGAAGGAAGCCTAGACAGAGTGGTTTTCTTCAATGGCGGCGCGCATGTAGCTAATTGGGAGCATGTGGCGTCAGAGATAAGCCGCGTTCTTGGGGAGCACGGACGACTGGTGATGGCGGAAGCTCCTCTGGGCGGTAGGGAGTTTGAGAATGCTTTGCATCTCGATTCCCATTATGAGTCTTTCATTCTCAGGGTACTTTCCGGCCTAGGTCTGTCGGAGAATGAGCTTCCGTATGTGGACCCTCGGGGTCTAAGCGAGCTTCTGCGGCCGCATTTTGCGTGGACCAGGTGGTGGTCACACCGGGGCATTCTCCTGTTGTACGGAGCCAAGGGGAAGCACGGTCACGAGATTGCCGTGCCTGGGCCGGCAGCTTCACTTCCCTGTTCAGACGAGGCAAGGGGTCCAGTGAGCGCATTTCTCGCCGTCAAACCGGTGACCAGCAGCTGGGAGCTAATGACTGAGCGGGAAAGAGAGATCTGGGGTGAGACTGTCGAGGATATTCTCACCCCTCACATGGGGAAATGCGTCACCTGGGGAGGGGGATCTCTTTGCTGGAATTACCGCAACCAGCGGGAGATCACGGACATCATGTGGAGCAACCTCGCCGCAAAGCCCGGAGACAAAGTAATGGTGATCGGGGAGTTTCTGCACGACCTGGGCACCCTTGAGGAAGTCAAGAGGCGAGTGGGACCTACCGGCCAGGTTTTCCCTGTTGATATAACTGCTTCGCCTTGCTCTTATGATTACAAAGGTTGGCAGGCTAAGCGTAAAGCCTACATGGATCTAGGTTCACCTGAGGAGTGGCCCTACGATTTTGCGGATGACTTTCCGGACGAGTTTTTCGACGTGCTGTTCCTGCCTCAAGGTGTACACCACTGCAACAACTGGCTTAGGGACGCTCCCAGACTTCTGCGCGCAGTCAAAGTTGGCGGGCAGGTCATGGCGATCGAGTGTGGAATCAACCGTCCGGAGATGGCGCTAGCCAGAGATTTAAGTGCTCTTGTGCAGGTGGTGGGCGACCGGGTGTTTCGCATCGCGCTGCCTGAATGGCTCGTGGGGCCGTTGAGCCCCGAAGGGCCTCTCCCAGCAGGTACTGGCTATGGCCACGAGGGTCGCCCGTACCATGATGTGCCGACGGCGCATCTTCGCGAGGCCTTTGGCGCGGGGCTTACGGACGTTTGCAGTTTGGAGTACAAGGGCTGGATCCTCTTCTGGGGGTATAAGGCGCCGCGGACTGTCTAATTGCAGCAAAGAGCTGAGCGCCCCGCTCGCCCGTCGGATCCGGGGCGAGCGGGGCGCTCAGCTGTCTCAGAGCTCAAGCTCTCCCGAGGCTTGTCCTAGCTCGGCAATGAGTTGCGGGCTAGAAAACTCGCTATATGGTTACTTTCCAATAATCACTGCCCCGGCCACGGTGGCTTCGGGTAAATGGGTTTAGCTGTCCGCTTTGGCCCTGGGTCTATTACCTCGATCACCCCGTTTTGCCACTGGCCGATGAAGCCAGCGTAACAATCGCGGGCAAGAAGCTGGTTCTCAAACCAAGTATCTCCCAGCACAGTCTGGAAATGCTCAGTCTTTAGGACCTCAGCCACTTTCTTGTTGTCCAAAGTGCCGGCCTTTTCGATAGCTTGCTTCAACATGTCAAGCGCAGCCACAAAGTAGGCATAGCCGTAGTAGTTCATGTTGGCTTCGGTTCCGACTCTTTGCAGCAGCTTGTCGTGGAGTTGAGCAAGAGCAGGTGAGCTATGCACGCTCCAGACTCCATAGCCGCAGACCCCCTCCACCACTTTGTAGCCTTGTTCTGGTCCTTTGTCGCCTCCCATGGCAAACGGGAAAGCGCCAAAGGTTGCTCCGGGGCCCATTACCAGCATGCGCGGGTTATAGCCCAGTTGCATCATCTGGGCCACCATCGGGAAGTTCTGATCTGGGTAGCAGGGTACGAAGAAGCAGTCAGGATCAGCCTGCTGCACCTTTCGTAGTATCTGAGTGAAGTCTGCGGTGTTGGCAGGAATTGCCTCGTCATAAAGCAGCTTGATTCCCGCGTTCTTGGCCTCCTGGCGCATAACCTCGGAGTACTCTAGCCCGTGGAGGTCATCGAGATACACCATAGCTACGCTCTTAACTCCCACTTCCTTGAATATATCGATGAGGGTTGGGATGTCGTAGTGATTTGAATAGCTGAGCAAGCCAAAGAACATCGGCAAGTCGGGCAGCACCTCTTCAATGCTCTTGGCCCCTGCTTCCCCCGAGATGAGCAGATAACCGTGGGAGTTCGCCACATTCGCGGCTGCGAAGACAAATGCTGTACTTGCGGGAGAAAGGATGAAGTCCACCTTGTCCTCGACCATAAGCTTCTCAAGGAGCCGCATGCAGGTGTCCATATCGCTCTGGTCGTCGTAGACTTTCATCTCGATGGGGAGTTTCTTGCCATACTCAGCTACGTAAATGCCGCCTTCGGCATTGACCTCTTCTACCCACATCTTATAGATGACACCCAAAGCATTTTGCTCGAAGAAGCTTAGTGGTCCAGAGATGGGACGGGCGGCTCCGATGACTATCTTGTCTTTTCCGCCCAGAGTGGTGGCAGTAGAAGTTTCTGTACTAGGAGCAGCAGTAGTCGTAGGTCCGGATGTGGTCGAAGGTCCGGCAGTTGTGCTGGGTGCTGCCGTTGTAGTTGTCTCCTTCTCGCCACAAGCAGCAACCAGCAAGGCGACCGCGGCGAGTATGCATACAACGGCCAGAATTCGTAAGTGTTTAGATCTCATTTTTTATTCATCCCCCTCTCTTGCCTGTGCTGTCAGGAACGCACACGTTGCAGAATACAAACGCTAAACCGGATAAGCAATGCCTAGGGGCTACCGTGACCTGATGAGCAGGTGCTGATCCCCAGCACTGAAAAACCCCGCCCAGGCTTTTCTAAAGGTTAAATGGTGCGACGCTAATACTTGTCTGGAGCCGCACCGGGGGCCACACCGGGAGGAGGCGTCTGTATCGGTCTGCCGGTAACCGGATGAGAGCAGTGAAAAGGCAGAACCTCGTGCTCTGGCCAGCGGAGCGGCATTTGGTCGGCTAGTTCATCCGGACCATAAGGATCCTCGGGGTATGTGGTAGTGAGCAACGGTACAAAGTTAGGCGGCGCGAAAGCCCATCCATTCTCAAAAGTGCTAAACCATACCGGCCGATAGTCAAGCTTCTTGATCCGCCAGATGCCGTCGCGCTTGACGTAGACATTTTCATAGAGCGCCCCTTCCCACCACTGTCGCGAGATGGTGGTGGGAGAGGGGTTGCGTTCGTAATGAGTGCCCGCCTGCATCAGAAGACGAAACCGGCCCCACGCTGTCTGCCGGTCGGGGGCGACGTCGATGACGTCCTGCATCATGGGGTGGTCAAGCAAGAAGCCGAACACAGGGCCATTCTTGCCGTTGGTGAACTGCTCGCGAAATCGCCCGCAGTAGAGACGGCGCGCACCTTCCTTGCCTCGGTAAATACCGCCGAAAAAATGAACTTCGCAATCGTCGTCGTAGCAATCCACGGCCTCGTCGTACATGCATTTGTCGATGAAGTAGCCGTAGAGATGCTGAAGCCGGCGAATTGCTTGTATGTCCTCAACCACCCCCAGGCGGTATTCGAGTTCTCTTACTCGCTCGCTAAGCTTCTCAAGCTCTGCAACCGGATCCATCTCGGCCCCCCCACCATTTGACTAGCTTGCTCCTCGATACTTCAGCTTGCTCCCCGGTACTTCTCAACACCCACCCCAATAGGCTGGGACATCAAAAAGAAAACTTGCTTTCTTATGTCTCTGATGATCAAAGGTCCCTGACTTACGTTTGGGGGGATATAGGCGAAGAAACTCTTGGTAATCACGTGCTTCTCGCCCCCAATCCAGAGCTCGACCTCAGCGCAAAGGTCCGTGATGTCCTCGTAGTTAAGACCCAGCATAGCCAGGGAGGTGCCGTGAGGAACGGCGTGCTCGTCCATGATCACCAACTCCGCCCTTGTCTCTTTGGTGGGCAGATACCATCTGGTGTCACAGCCAAACTCAGCATCAGGGATCACGGTCTCGTCAATATAAGCAGCAGGACGAACGTATTCGGGGTCAAGGGGACGCATGTATTCTGGGCGCTTCACATCCGGAGGCGTGCCGAATACTACATACCGGGCGTATTTGGACTCGGCAGGGTCCACGTGTCTGGCCACTGGCGGCTCTTTCTGTTCCTCCTCTGCCTGTTTGGTTTTTTCGTCTTTCTCCCGTGTGTAGACCCCGCCTGGCCCCGAAGTCCAATGCACGGTCGGGCGGGAGAAATGATGGCCGGTCACCCCTCCTGAGAACACTGGCATATGAGGGAGCCCGGCTGGTACGTAGGCTACCCAACTGCTTGGGAGGGGAATAATTTCGTCACCCATCTGAATGGCTGTGGGGTCGGTTTTGCTCGGGTCGTCTGGATCGGTTCCCCACCAAGAAAGCAGTTCGGGAAAGTCATGGACATGCGGAAACATGGTGGGTGTCTGGTAGCCCAGCTTGGCCAGGTCTTCCCAGGTTACCTGATTGGGATAGTCAGGAGGCCAAATCCAGGTGGTTTCCCCATAGTAGGCGCCAGGGATCACGTCGTGGTCGATCCAGTGGACATGCTCCATGCTAATCCGCTTCCCTTGGGCAGCCAGTTGACGCCTCTGCTCTGGGGTGGGGCCGGGCAAGAGGTGCTGCTTCTGCAATGTGGTGCAAATGTACTTGTCAAACTGACCCATGGCCTTGTGCCCTCCCTTGACGTGTATCGCGCAGAACGCGCCGCCTATGATGTCCCTTTCCCGTAGGGGATTGTTTCAAAATTCATAACCTTGTGGGGATCGAAGTCCTTGTCTTGCTCAAAATACGGCTCTCTAGTTCCCTCCGGGCCAGCAAGCATGATCTCAACCTGAATTATGGGCTTGTCCACGCGAGTGACTTCTAACGGGCAGTGGGGAAGGCCAGGTGGGAGATGGACTAGCGTGGGCCGAGTGAATACGTGTTTTTCCATCTCGGGCCCAAAGTGGAGTACTACCTCAGCCTCAAATTCATCGGGGTCTTCGGGATTTCCGCTGTACCAGGCCAGGAACTCGTGAAAATTGTGCGTGTGGCAGGGATTATCTCCTCGAAACGGCTTTCGCACAAACTGCAGGCCCATAGTAAGGGGAAACCCGAGCTGCTGGTGGCCGATCATAAGACCATCGAAGACTACCGTCCCATCTGACTTCATGCTGAGGCGCAAATGGGGCGGATGATGAATATATTGGTCATACTTTCCGCTCATGCTCGTCTCCATTGGTTACATTACCGATCCGCCTGAGACATGGAACACCTGTCCAGTCACATAGCTTGTAATGTCCGAGGCGAGGATCGCAATAGCATTTGCCATATCCCGCGCAGTGCCAAACCGGCCAAGCGGAAACTCACCCATGATGGCTGCCTGTCTTCTTTTCATCTCCTCTGGGGAAATGTTGGGGTCGGGCTCTCTTAGAATGGCTCCGAAGTTAGTGGGCACAGGACCGGGTGCCACACAGTTAACCCGAATTCCGTTTTTTCCTTCTACATACGCCAACTGCTTGGTGAACAAGTCGACGGCGTATTTGGAGATGGCGTACATACCCACCCCCATTTGGTACTGATGCGTGCTTCCCGAACCCACGTTCACGATGACCCCGTAGCCTCGTTCGCGCATATGAGGGACCACCGCCTGGGTGACGTTCATCGTGCCAATCAGGTTTAACTTAAGCTGCTTTTCCCAGACTGTAGGATCTTGCTTTTCGATGGGTACGTTGTCCTTGTGCAGGATAGCTCCGGCCACATTGCAGAGGATGTCAATCCGCCCAAATTCTTCGAGGACTTTCTGGACCATAGCTTTGACGGCCGCATTGTCAGTGATGTCGGCGCTTAGGGCAATACATCTTGGGCCCAAGCTGCGCACGGTTTCTGCGGTCTTGGCCAGGTTCTCCTCATCAATGTCTGTTACGGCGATGGCCTCGATCCCTTCCTCGGCCAACACCAAGGCCGTCTCTCTCCCTATCCCCACCTGGCTAGCTGCGCCCGTTACGAGGGCCACTTTGTTCTTGAAACCCAGATCCATGTTCGCGACTCCCTGCTTGTAGTGATTATGGCCACAGCACTTGGGCTATGTCATCGAGACCCAGCTCAAGCAGTTTGGCCTTGCTCGGCTTGCCCGTCTTCGTATCCCAGTCCATCTCGACCAGGTACTGATCGTAAATCTCCTCGTGCGTGAAGGTGATGCCGGCTCGTGGGCCCACGGTCTTGGGCGGTACGCCTCTCATCCTATCGGGGTAGAGGAAAGGCGTCTGGACACCCTCTCTAATGTTGAAGGCCTGCCTGACGTTGGTGATTCTTTCACCGGTCTTAAGCAGCTCGTCTGCGCTGATGTCCTCCCAGCCGGTCAGGGCTCTCAGAGCTTCGAGCAGTTGGTCCACATGTGGATATGCTCCAATCACAAACTGGCAAAGCCCCATGGCGCTTGCTGCGTGCATGAAGTTGGTGCTGATCTTGTGGTAAAGGCCACGGCCGGTACGTTGCTCGCGTGGTATATCGGGTATATTCAAGCCTGGTGGGTGTTGCCCGCCTCCCTGATTGTGTCTTCCGGGGGTGGGGTCGCAGCCATAACCAATGGCAAATCCCCAACCGCCACGAGGGTCGTGACCAGCAATCTCTTGACCGCCAATGTGCATGGCATATTTCTCTGCGCCCCGACCAATCTTCTCGGCCGCGCGCTTTACGCCGTCGGCGATGATGTCGCCAAAGCCCTCACGCTTGGCCATCTTCTCGACCATTGCCACGATAGCCTTGTGATTGCCCCAGGTCATCTCAAGGCCGTCTGTGTCCGCCTGAGAAAGCACGCCGTTTTCATAACACTCAATGGTGAAGGCGATGCAAGCACCCGCAGAGATGGTGTCTAGGCCATAACGATTGCAGATGTCGGCGGCCAGGATGATGGAGTCAAGGTTTGAGTTCAGGAGGTTGCTCCCCAGCATAGCAAGCGTCTCGTACTCGGGTTTATGAGCGCCCTCCTCATACTTGTATTCGCCTGTTCCGGCTTTCATTAGGCCCCCGCAGGCAATGGGGCAACGCCAGCAGGCAAAGCGGCGCATCTGCTTTTCTAATACCGCTTGCCCTCCACAAGCTGCGTAGTCGGGAAGATCGACGGTAACCACACCGGCCCAATTCTTGGCTGGAGCGTCGTCGATTATGCAGCACATCTCGAATATGCCGGGGGTGCCGGTTTCGTGTAGCTGCTCAGCATGGCCGGTAAGGGCGGCCACGTGCTTTTTTCTGAGCTCTTTCATTAACTCGGGGTTGTAGGCCGGCGGGATGAGATTGCCCTGGGCCACGATAGCCTTTAGACGCTTGGAGCCCATGACCGCGCCGAGACCTGAACGGGCCGCGGCTCGGCCCTTATTGTTGATTACCCCGCTAATTAGAGCGAGCTTCTCGCTCGCTGGACCGATGCAGGCTACCTCCAGGTTCTTGCCGTGTTTGGCGCGCAAGATATCTTCAGTTTCTACAGTGTCTTTCCCCCAAATCTCTGCGGCGTCCAGGAGTTGGGCCTCCCCATTGTGAAGGTAAAGGTAGACCGGTTTCTCGGAAATTCCGGTGAAAAAGACGGCGTCGTAACCAGCGAACTTAAGCTGCGGGCCAAAGCTCCCTCCCGAGTTGGCGTCCCCCCATCCTCCGGTGAGAGGAGATTTGCCGACTACTGTGTAGCGGGAGCCGCCGACTACGTCGGTGCCAGTGGTTATGCCGGTCACAAAACCCAACGTGGCGTCGGGGCCTAGGGGATCTACTCCTGGCTTTTGCCGGTCCCAGAGCACTCGCGCGCCTAGCCCGTATCCGCCCAGGTATTTGCGGGCGGCCTGTTCGTCGAAAGTATCTACGGTTATCTCGTGGGTTGTAAGATCCACCCAGAGGATTTTCTCCATAGCTCCAAAAGCCAACGCCTACCTCCTTAGCTCGATGACGCCGTATTTATGACTATGGTCTTTATGACCCACTCAGACATCCGTTTGGCTTAGTTACTTGCCGGTCACACTGGGAAGCCATGTCGCTAGCCCCGGGATAAGGAACAGGAGCACTACCATCAGCAGCCCGAGGGCAAAGAACGGCATGGAAGAACGAAACACCTGCCCCAGGGTAGCATGTGGTGGTGCTATAGCCTTCATAGTGTAAACATCCAGTCCAAACGGCGGAGATATCAGACCAAGCTGGATGTTAAGGAGAGAAACGACCCCGTACCAGATCAGATCGTACCCGAGGGCCTTAGCCAGCGGGAAGAAGATTGGCACCGTGATCATAACGATGCTGGCCGGATCCATGAACATGCCGAGGAAGATAAGAATCACTTGAGTAGCGATGATTATGTAGATGGGGGCAATGTTGGCGCCTGTGGCCATATCGATCAGCTTTTGAATGGCCCCGGTGGTGGCCAGGATGCGGCTGAAGCTAATTGAGCCCACCACAATGAACATAACCATGACGGTGACGCGTACGCAGCTCATGGCGGATTTCGTTACCGTTTTCCAGCTTAACTGTCGGTAGAAAGCCGCCAGGACAAAGCAGGCTAACACGCCTAGAGCCGCTGCCTCACTCGGGGTGGCCACACCCAGGTATATGCTTCCGATCACCGCCAGAATGACAATGCCGATTGGGAGGATGTGGAATGTAAACGTGCGAAGCTTGTCTGTGAGGGAGACCTTTTCCACCTCGTAGGTGGGGGCAAGCGAAGGATCAAGTTTGCAACGTATCATGATGTAGAGGGCAAAGAGAATGGCCAGAAGCACACCGGGGATGATAATGGCCATGAGCAGCTTCCCTACTGAAATTTGCCCGATGGCTCCCAAAAAGACGGCAAGCGCGCTCGGTGGGATCAGAATGGCTAGGGTCCCGCTGGTGACGATGGGACCGTAAATCATAGCTGGTTTGTATCCTCGCGCTTCCATTTCGGGTACTAGTACCCGTCCAAGGATGCCAATCGATCCTCCACTGATGCCAATCATCGTCCCCAGAAGGACGCCGGACCCTACGGCGAGTAGGCTTAAGCGGCCGGGCACCTTGCCTAGGAGCTTGTCTACCGCGCCCACTATTCGTGCGCCTGCTCCCGAAGAGAAGATGACGTCTCCCATCAGCACAAAAAGCGGGATGGGTAAAAACGCATAGTTTGCTACCGCGCTGTAAAAGCTCATTGCCAGCTGATCAAGACCCGGCGCCCCGCCCCAAAACAGGACAGAACCAATGATGCACGTGAAGGTGAAAGCGAAACATATGGGCATGCCAGTCATCATGATGACAATGAGGCAACCAAACATGATAAGCAGTGACGCCAACCATTCCATGGCTGCCTCCTACTCTGCTTTACCAGCTGGAGGCTGGGTCTCCGCTGGGGTCGGGGGACTGGTCTGCCGGTAGGCTTTAAAGTAGTTGACCGCGTGCCTTACTGCCTGGATTGTCAGCACCAGAAACGATATGGGAATGATCATCTCGATGGGCCACTTAACCGGATTAAGCACAGTAGCCAAGATGAAGTGGTTGAGGTAGTCGTTGATAGTTAGCCGCGCGGTCAGAAAAAGACATAGGAGGCACAGGGCAACTACTACGCATGAAGTGGCGAAGTTAAGCAAGTTCTGGGCTCTCTTTGAAAGCATTCCAAGAATGGATTCCATCCTTACATGCCCGTGGTCGCGGTAGATGGCGGCTGTGCCAAGAAAGGTAAGCCACACCATCGTGTAGGTCAGAAGCTCATACAAAGGTGCCCAGGTGAAGTCGACTGTCTTTCTGATGATTACGTCCTGTGCTATGGCCAAAGTGTCGAGAAGGATCAAGATGGCCGAGAGCAGCAGGAGAAAGTTAACAAGCTTGTCAAAAGCTCGGCCAGCTTTCTGTAAGAAGCGCATGTCACTAACCTCTCACAGGTTGGTTGAAGTACGCGCAAGCAGAGAAGCAGAGGGCGCGAAGCGGCCCTGGACAGGGCCGCTTCGCGCCCTCACTTGGGTCTTGCCTGGTTCCGCAGGATGGCAAACCACCCCGATCCGCCTAGCCTACGACCTGTCTAGCCTATGGCTGGCTAATCCAGGCACCTTTACTTGGCGCGCTCAAAGTCTGGATTCACGAGCCATTCCTTGAGCTTGGGGCCAATCTCGGGCCACCTCGCGATGTCTTCGGCCCACATCGACTCGCGGTACTTCAGATAGAACTGCTTTGACTCCTCAGGCGACAGGTGAATGATCTTAATACCCGCAGCTTCAAGATCTGCCTTTACCTTTTCCACTGTCTTGTGGAAGTGGTCCGCCATGTCAATCTCGGTTTGAATCATGGCTTGGGTGAGCACGGCCTTTTGTTTCTCAGTGAGGCTCTCCCACTTCTTGAGGTTCATGATCATCATGCCGCCGCAGGAGCTGAACGGCTCGTCCAGCATAGCCTTGGTCACAGGCGTGAGTCCGAAGTCCTGAATGCCGGGGATGCCGATGTTGTAGCCGTCGACTGTCCCGCGCTCCATGGCTGTGAAGTACTCAGTAAAGTCTATGGGCACGCAGACTGCGCCGAGGGCCTCAATGAAGGAACGGTTGGAACCGCCGGTGGCTGCGATCTTGAGCCCCTTCAAGTCAGCTAGGCCGTTGATAACCTTGCCGAGGTAAATGACCGTCTGCTCCTGGGGACGAGACGAGACAGAGGCCCCCAAGTACTTGATGCCGTTCTTAGCAAATTCTTCCTCGTAGTACTTAAAGGCTGGGTTGCCGTTGCGCAGCTCTGGCGGGCTGTATTCAGCTCGCCCGATGGTGCTGCATCCGGGGACCATGGTGTCGCAATAGGCGGACATTACGCTCGCGATATCCATCGTGCCCCTTTGTACTGCAGCTGGCTGGTCCGGGGCGGGGATAGCCTCTGGGCCGTTGAACTTGATGGTCATCTTGCCAGCCGAGTATTCCTGGACCTTGTTAATGAAGTCGCGGTGCCAGTCGGCTCCCGGGGGAATATCGGGCAAGAAGCAGGCCATGGAAAGCTCGATAGGCTCTACATCAGCAATTACCTGAGGCCCCGACGCAGCTGTCGTTTCTGTAGATGGCGCAGTAGTCTCAGTGGGCGCAGCCGTAGTGGTTGTCGCGGGTGCTTGGGTGGTAGCGGTGGTAGCCGGTGCGGCTGTGGTTGTGGTGGCTTCTTCCTCTCCGCACGATACCGCCAGGATAGACAGCGCAAGTACACAGCAAATGGCTATTATGGCCAGTTTCCTCATGGTGCCCCCCAATCCTAAGATTGCCTGATTTTGCCAAGTCTGCCTGCTGACGTGGAAGTCATTTCTCGCAAGTGCCGAGATGTGCTCTGGTCCGCTCCAACCTCCTTTGCTCCCGTTTGCTGTCAAGCCGGAACCTGTTGATCAGTGCCTCCCGGTATCGCCAAGCGTATAGCGTGGTGCTCCCGGGCCGAGACTGCTACTCCGGCGCGCCCGACTATGTTAGTGAGGACTACTAGCACACGCTACTAGCGAATGCAACCGGTCTGTGTTATGTAGGACAGGTAATCGAGTTACTAGACAGCGTTCTTACCAGGGCAAGATGCTTCCCTCGGTACTGGGAATGAAAGGCGTGACACACAACATGGACTACCTTGACTTGCCCGCGGGCAAGAAAGAAAACACCAAGAAGGATGACGGTACTGGCCCTGAGGGCAACAGTTCGTCGCCACAGACCGGAACCACCCTCACCACCCACACCCGTGAGATCTCGGGAACTGTAGCTCGCAGTAGTGAGACCGCGGGAACAAACGGAGGAGGCAGCAAGAGGAGCTCCGTATCTCTGCGGTGGAAGACCATGAAGCCCGAACAAAAGAAGGAGGCGGTTATCAAAGCCGTACTGCGGGTGATAGCCAAACACGGGGTTCAAGGTACCACCACCGCTCGTATCGCTGCAGCTCTGGGGGTATCTGAGCCGACCATCTACCGAGTTTTCCCGAGCCGGCGGGAAATGCTTCTGGCTGCGGCGCAAAGTCTATGGCGGCAACGCCGTGAAGAGCTCGAGGCGTTTGTTCCAGTTGACGCTATGGACTATCTAAGGAAGTTATCTGCGCATCACACCGCTGGCATCCAGAAAACCAGAGTAACCCGGTATCTTTACGAGCTTTCGGTTGCGCGGCCTTCTGATGGACTCCGTGACTACTTGCGCGGGGAAATGATCGCCGAAGCAGAACGTCTTGCGGCTATTGTGGAGCAAGGACAAAAAGAAGGGTGCATCCGTGCAGACGTAGACCCCGGGGAAACAGCCTGGCGGATCATGACCGTTTACTGGCTTGAGGCTATGGCCCGGCTCCATGGGCTTGAGGACATTCTTCTCACCGGGTTTTCCACCCGGTTTTTCGACGGGATCCTAACCGACATTGCTGCCGCGCCTCTAGATGCACCAGGTGAGCAGCAAACTGTAGGGCAAAGTAGCGTCAAAGCGAGCGGTCTTGAGGGAGTGTGAATAGATGGATCACCAGTCTCCGCAAGTCTTGTACCAAGAGAGATTAAAGAGGATTGAGGACGCCATAGCACTGCGCCAGCCGGATAGAGTCCCGATCGTGATGTCTGCCGGATATTTTCTGGCTGATCTGGGAGGCATTACCAAACAGCAGCTGCTTGAGGACCCTGAACTTTGCCAACAGCTGCTAGAAAAGGCCGCCCTTGAATTTCAGCCTGATTCAATCTGGGGTCCTATGCCGGCGGATCCAACTCCCTCCCTTATTCTGGGGGACAGACAGAGCGCTTGGCCCGGACACCAGCTTTCGCCCAACAGCCAGTTCCAGTTCGTTGAAGGCGAATTCATGAAGGAAGACGAGTACGAGGAATTCCTGGAAGATCCCACCGACTGGACCATCCGCACCTATTTGCCGCGGGTGTTTGGGGCGCTTGAAAGCTTTGCGCAGCTGCCGCCTCCGATTCTGTTCCTGTTTGGCGGGGGTTTTGGCCTTTCTAATTTTGCAATGCTGACCTCAGGGGCATTCGCGGAGTCTTTCAAAGCTTTTGCCAAGGCCTTACAGGCGGTAGCCGAAGGCCATGAGCGGGCAGCCAGAAATCATGAGCGCATGGCGGCGTTGGGTTTTCCGCCGAGCTTCATGAACGGTCCGATTCTAACCGCTCCCTTCGACGTGATGTCTGATGCGGTTCGTGGGATGCGCGGCATTATGCTCGACGTTATTCGGCGTCCCGACAAGCTGCTTGCGGCGCAAGAAAAGGTGATGCGCTTTGAGCTTAAGTGGGCTCTTGATTTTTGCCGGGCTACGGGCGCAAAGAGAGCTTTTCTGCCTCTTCACAGGGGGTCGGATGGCTTCATGTCGCTGAAGCAGTTTGAGACCTTGTACTGGCCGCAGCTGAAGAAGGTTCTCGAGACCCTCATAGAGAACGGCGTGACCCCCGTGGTGTTCTACGAAGGCTGCTGGAATCAAAGACTGGAGTATCTAGCGGAGCTACCCAAGGGCAAGAGCGTAGGATGGTTCCAAGCAAGCGACATCTTCAAAGTCAAGGAAGTGCTTGGCGACACCATGTGCATCATGGGGGGGATGCCAAACTCGCTGCTTAAGGCTGGTCCTGCCGAGGAGGTGCGTGCGTTCACCAAACGCCTTTGCGAAGAGGTTGGCAAGGGCGGGGGATTCATCATGACCACCGCGGTTGGCGAATTGGCTGGCTGCGATCCGGATCTCATCAAGGTGTGGGTGGAGGCGACCAAGGAATTTGGGAAAGCTTAGCAAAGCACAGGAAAGCTTAGGAATGAAACCATGGACCTCAAGTTGAAGGATAAAGTTGCGCTCGTTACAGGAGCAGGGAGTCCCATAGGCTATGGCAGGGCAATTGCTCTCACCCTGGCCGAAGAGGGCTGTCGAGTTGCCTGTGCTGACCTACGACTTGACTGGGCAGAGGAGACCGCTGCCCTAATCAGAGAGGCAGGCGGCGAAGCCTTCGCAGTCAAGGTTGACGTGACCGACATGGCCCAGGTGGAGGCCATGGTGGAGGCGGTTGTTGCCCGATACGGGCGGATCGACATTCTCGTTAACAACGCTGGCAAAAGCAGCATCGACAAACCTTTCATGGAAAAGACCCGGGCAGACTGGGATCTCGATATTCAGGTGAATTTGTATGGCCAAATGAACGTGGCGCGCGCAGTGATTCCTCACATGGCCAGGCAAGGCTATGGGCGCATCATTAACACTTCCGGCGGGCAGGGCTTGCCGACCGTATCCACTTACGGAGCAGCCAAAGCAGGGGTGGAAGCATTTACACATTCGTTGGCCATGGAGGTTGCCTCCTTGGGGATCATCGTAAACGCCATTGCCCCGGGGCTGGGGGAGACCGGCCTGATTTCGGCCAGCGAAGAACACAAAGAGGGGTATCGGCGTATGTCGGCCCTAAAACGCCTTTGCACTCCAGCCGACGTGGCACCTGCGGTGGCGTTTCTAGCTTCGGATGTTTGTAGCTACATGGTTGGGCAGTGCCTCAGGTTGAGTACCCACTAGCAAGGAGTACCAGTCATGGCCATACGTCACTTTAGTCGTGACGATTGCACGGGATGCGGGATATGTGTCGCTGCGTGTCCCATGGATGTGCTTCGTCTGGATGAGGAAGCGCAGAAGGCAACCGTAAGCTATCCCGACGACTGCATCGCCTGCTGGGGTTGCGAGTCGTTCTGTCCGCAGGGTTGTTTCGATATTTCTCCCGAACGGGCCCGCGGGGAGCTACCCGCTCCTTACTGAGTCTCGCGGAGTAACAAAGGCGAGTGGGAAGGAAAGACATGAGAGGCTGGGATCAAACGCCGGTTAGGATTGCTGCCGATGTGCTGGTGCTGGGAGCGGGCGGTGCTGGCATGTGTGCGGCGCTTAAAGCGCGGGAAATCGGCGCTGATGTTCTGATGGTAGACAAGTGCGGCATCGGCTACAACGGGCAGGTGCCTATCGGGGGCGGCATACTCGCGTACATTTACCCCTCCTACGTAGAGACGTGGGTTGAGAAAGTTACCCGCCAGAGCCATTTCTTCAACAACCAGGAATGGACGTATCTCTTTGGCCGCTCAATGGACCCAGTTACTACTGAGCTTGCGAAGCTAGGGCTCACATTCTTGCGGAAAGAGGGCGAGATCGAGATTCTAACCTGGGGTCCAAATATCCATGTGACGCTATTTGACGCGCCCAAGTCCTTAGTGGCCCTAAAAAGAACAGCCGCCGCCCGGGGCGTGCGCATGATGGACAAGATTTTTGCTGTCGATCTGCTCAAGAAAGACGACCGTGTGGTAGGAGCGGTGGCCTTTGGGTTGGTAGATGGGCGGGTTTATGTTTTTGATGCCAAGGCAGTAATTGTTGCCACCGGGAACTGCGGCTACCAGCATGAAAAAACTTACAGCTCCGTCCAAGGCGAGGGCCCAGCTATGGGTTATCGAGCGGGGGCCAAACTCACCAACGCCGAGTTCAACAGCATGTACGTGTGGGGAGCTAAGGTCCTTGGCAAGGAGTTAATGGGCATCCATTACTACCTGTATCTCGAGAACGCCCGGGGAGAAAAGATTATGGGCAAGCACTATCCGGAGCTGATGGTAGGAAAGCATGCCGTCTACACCTTTGATCCTCGGGTTATTGACGCCATGTACAAAGAGGTCCAGGCTGGGCTAGGACCCATCTATCTAAACCTCACGGGGCTGAGCGAGGAAGAAATTGCAGGGCTTGCCGAAGACGTCGTGGAAGAACTCTCTCATCTTATGGCAAACGACTCCATGCGTTTGCTTCGGGAAAAGGCCGGCATTGATCCCACGAAAGAGCGCATCGAAATGTGGCCTCGTCTGTTGTACACGGGGGGCGGCATGCTGGTGGACACAGAGTGTCGAACGACTGTCCCAGGTCTTTGGGCGGCGGGGGGAGCGTGCAGCACCTTGTGGACTAACGGCGGCGGTGGTCAGGGCGGTCTAGGGGTACAGAACGCCGCGGTTACTGGATTTGTCGCTGGGGAGAGTGCAGCCAAATGGGCGGCGGAGACAACGCTTGTGCGCGCCGATGATGCCCATGTTGAGCAAGTTGTGGGGCGGATTATTGAGCCGCTTGTGCGGGAAGGGGCGGGCGACCCGTACGAGGTCACCTACCGAGTACATGAAGCAATAGTTCCCATGAAGTACAACCGCATCCGAGAGGCTACTAGGATGCGTGAGGCACTGGGGATCTTGGCGGATGCGCGCGAAAAACTGTCTCGTATAAGCGTCCGCAATTTCCACGATCTAGCCCGTTATCACTCAGCAGAAAGCATGCTGATGGCGGCGGAGTTTACCTACCAGGCTGCTTTAATGCGCCAGGAGAGCAGAAGCCAGCACTATAGAGAAGATTTCCCCGCGCGAGACGACGCAAATTGGCTTAAGTGGATCACGATCGAAAAGGGGGCAAACGGCCCCGAGCTTGGTGTTGTACCCGTGCCCTTGGAGAAGTACCCGCTCAAACCAGACTGGTGGCCAGCATTGAGCGGGAATTAGCTGGTAGTTGGATAGGCGGCCCTCAACGGTAAAGGAGGCGGGAAGAGCGCGATGGTAAGCAAAGAAAGACTGGCAGAGATAGTAGGGGCTGCGAATGTCAGCAGCGAGCCGGATGTTCTTGAGCAGTACGCCAGGGACGTGAGTTTTGTCAATCATACAAGACCGGCGTACGTGGTTAAGCCCCATACCGCCCAGGAGGTCAAGGACCTTGTCAAACTGGCCAACGAGAGCCGTACGCCTCTGGTGCCAGTGAGCTCGGGCCCACCGCACTTTCGGGGAGATACGGTGCCCACAGCGGGCGGGGCGGTGGTGGTAGACCTGAGTGAGATGAAACGCATCGTGTTTGTGGATCGCCCGCGCAGAGTGGCCATGGTTGAGCCAGGCGTGACCTTTGGAGAACTCATTCCGGCTGCCACCAAGGAAGGGATTAGGCTAAACATGCCTCTCTTGCCTAGAACGACCAAGACAGTCGTGGGCAGCATGTTAGAGAGGGAACCTGTGGTCATGCCCAAGTATCAGTGGGACATCTCCGATCCCTTGGCGTGCGTTGAGGTAATCTTCGGCACGGGTGACGACTTCCGCACGGGCCAGGCCGCTGGACCCGGCACCATCGAAGAGCAGTGGCAGGTCGGGGGAGTGCAGAAAGCCCCCTACGGGCCTCACATTACCGCGTGGCATAGGCTCATTCAGGGAGCTCAGGGAACCATCGGAATCGTGACCTGGGCCTCTTTGCGCTGTGAGCTGCTGCCTCGGTTACAGGAGCCTTACGTCGTAGCAAGTGCGCAGCTGGGACCTTTGGTGGAGATGGCAGCCTGGTTGATTCGGCTAAGGATGGCCAACGAGTGCTTCATTTTGTCGAATGCCAACCTGGCTGCGATCTTTGCCGAAGACTGGCCAAACGATTACGTCAAGCTAAAAGCCTCTCTGCCCTCTTGGACATTGTTCTACGTTCTGGCCGGCTACGAGTACTTCCCCGAAGAGAGGGTGGCGTCATATCAGAAGCAAGTCGTATCTCTTTGTCAGCGCCTAGCTCTGGAGCCGCTGCGGGCGGTGGGCGGACTTTCTGCGCGCAGCATCATGAAAGCTGTGCAGAACGTGTGCCCCGAACCCTACTGGAAGCTCCGCTACAAAGGCGCCTCAGAGGACGTGTTCTTCCTTACCACCAACGACAAGGTGGAAGGATTTGTAAGTACGATGCAGGCTCTTGCTGCCGAGGTAGGGTACGCTGCCTCTGACTTAGGAGTCTATGTCCAGCCAGTGGTGCAAGGTACGGCTTGTCACGTAGAGTTCAACCTCTTCTACGATCCAGGTGACAGCAAAGAAGTCGAGCGGACTAGATGTCTTGCCGGCATTGCCACGAAAGCGTTCTTGGATGATGGCGCCTTCTTCTCTCGTCCATACGGCGAGTATGCCCGGGACATCATGAATCGCGATGCTGCGTCGCTAGATGTGCTTAAGAAGCTGAAGGGGATCTTTGATCCCAACAACATCATGAACCCGGGCAAGCTTTGCTTCTGAGCTTTGCTTCTGAGGCGAGGCCTGTTGGTGAGACATTGGTCGTAGCAGAAGGAAGGAGCGAGATGGCATTAGAAGATTACGCCGGTGACATGAACATGTGTTGCCGCTGCTCGGCATGCAAGTTCATACCACTGCAGATGATCAAAGGGTATAAGCATGCCTATGTGTGCCCCAGCATCTCCCGGTACAACTTCCACTTCTTCTCTGGCGGCGGCAGACTGAACCTGGGGGTGGCGGGGCTGGAGCAGGGGTTCAAATACACGCCCTGGTACCTCTCCAGTGTCTATAACTGTCAGCAATGCGGCGCCTGCGACGTGTCCTGCAAGTACGGCATGGACATGGAGGTCCTGCTTCCCATCCAGGAGCTTCGCATCAAGGCAGTGGAAGACGGGCATGCGCATCCGGCTCTGGCGCGCGTGGTGGAGCGGATGAACAAGACCGGGAGCATGGTCCCCATGGAAGGGGCAAGCCGTGGGGACTGGGCTGCGGACTTGGGCCTCAAAGACGCCACCCAAGAGAAGGTGGAGGTTCTCTACCACGTAGGGTGCCTGACCAGCTTTGATAAGGATATGCAGGCGGTGGCTCGGGCGACGGCCAAGGTACTTGGCGCGGCCGGGATTGACTTTGGCATCCTGGGCGATGCCGAGACCTGCTGTGGGGGGCGCGCCTACGAGATGGGCCACAAGAATGACTTCATGACTCAGGCCAAGAAGAGCATGGAGGTCATCCGGTCCACTGGGGCAAAATTCCTGGTCACGAGCTGCGCCGAGTGCTACCAGGCCTACAAGGTTCTCTACGATCGTTTTGGCCTACGGAATGATTCGGAGCTTAAGGTTCTCCATACCTCTCAGCTTCTAGACGAGGTGATAAGCCAGGGCAACCTCAAGCTAAGTGGCCGGGTCGATCTGTGTGTTACTTATCACGATCCTTGCCATCTGGGCAGACTAGGAGAGCCCTGGATCCACTGGCAGGGTAAAAAAGTGCCGGGCGACCGCTTCATCTTTGACCCGCCGAAGCCTTACCGCCGCGGCACTAACGGGGTATACGAGCCGCCGCGCCGGGTGCTAAAAAGCGTACCCGGGGTGATTCTCGAGGAGATGGACCGCATAAAGGAATACGCGTGGTGCGCTGGTTCGTGCGGTGGTGTTACCGACTCCAATCCGGAGTTTGCCGAATGGACCGCCGAGCAGCGTCTCGAAGAGGCGCTCTGCACAGGCGCGGAGGCGATTGTCTCGGCTACCCCGTGGGGCGAGAAGCTCCTGCGCGATGTCGCAAAGAAGAACGACGTGCAGCTCGAGGTTTATGACCTTGTTGAACTGGTCGCCCAGGCTATCTAGGAAGGAGGTCGAAAGCCTTGGCACTTACTAAGGAAATGTATGAGGCGTTCGCAGGGGTAGTGGGGGAAGAGAATCTCTGCGACGATCCCGCCATGATGGCTGCTTATTTCCGCACGGATTTTGCGGCGGTGGTGATGCCCAAGGACACTGCCGAAGTCCAAGCGGTCGTCAGATTGTGCAATAAGTTCAAGCTAAAGTTTAGGCCCATATGTACAGGCTGGACGGGAGTCTTCCAGCCGGGCAGCGTTCTGCTTGATCTGCGGCGGATGAACCGCATCATCGAGATCAACGAAAAGAACATGTATGCGGTAGTGGAGCCGTACGTGACTTCTGCCCAGCTGCAGGCTGAGCTGTTTAAGCGAGGGCTGAACACCAACATGAAGGGGGCAGGAGCCCAGTGTTCGGCCATGCTTCGGGGCCACGGACATCTCGATCAGTCGTGTGGCGCTGACGATCGCAATCACCTAGCTGTGGAGTGGGTGACTCCCGAGGGCGAGCTGGTCAAGATGGGATCCTGGGGCGCCATCGGTGAGTGGTTCTGTGGCGATGGGCCAGGCCCCTCTTTGCGCTCCCTTGTGTCCAGTGTGGTTCCGCCGAGCACCACTCCGGGCGTCTTCACCAAGGTGGCGATGAAGCTTTATCACTGGCCGGGGCCTGATAAGTACGCGCTGGAGGGCTACTCTCCCAAATATACGTTGCGGGAGTTTCCGCCCAACATGATGGCTCGGTACTACAGCTTCCCCACGCTTGAGAAGATGTGGCAGGCGGAGATTGCCATCGGCGAGGCGGAGATCGCTCTTGAGCTCATGGGCTTCAACGCGGCCATGGTGGCGGCGAATATCACCACCTGCAACGAAGAAGAAATGGCCATGTTTGAACGCCTCTCTAAGGAGGTGCAGGGGCCGGGCTTCTTTGTGATCATAGCTGGCGATTCTCCAGAAGACTTTGCCTACAAGAAAAAGGTCCTTGAGACTATCGTCAAGGAAAATGACGGGCAGTCGCTTAAGACAGTCGAAGATCCGGAGCTTGAGGGTATCCTGCTTACGCAGTGCACAAGAATCAGTGCATCAGTTCGGGAGACGTTCCGACCGGGTGGGTACTTCAAGTCGATTCCCATCATGGGTCAACGTGACCTTACTATTCGTTGGGCTGTAGGTGCTGGCAAGGCCAAGCTCCCGCTTATTGAGCAGGGTCTTATTGCCGATGACGGTGGCGGATTCTTCGGCTGGGGAGTGGAGCACGGTCATCTCGGCAAGACGGAGATCTTCTGCAAGTTCAGTCCGCTTAATCCCGAGGCCTGGAAAGCGGTTAACAAGTGGCACCAGGAGCAGGTCCAGCGGGCGCTTGACGAAAAGTACTTTGCTCTCACCATGGGGCCGCAGGAAGAGATCGACAAGAAGGTTGGGCCCGCTCTCTCGAACTATCACTTGTGGTGGTACAAGGTGCTCGACGCCTTAGACCCCAACGGAGTGGTGCCTGACAAGGGCCTGAGCAATCTTACGCCGTAGGGGGTGGGCGGGCGCAGGCCCTGCAGGGCCTGCGCCCGCCCCCTTTCAGTACCCGTCCAATACGTGGGCCGGGAGTGTAGACTTTCTAGCCTGCTTCGCGCAGCGCTTCTCTCTTGTTTGTTTCGATAACGGCAAGGAGGTTGCGGTTTGACAGCCCTACCCGAGAGAACAGCAAGCTGGTGCCAAGCGTTGTTCTTTGCTGGATCCACGACCTACATGTGGAATCAGGCGCCGGAGCTTAAAGCGCTTTTCTTGACGGCCTGCTCCTTCGAGGAAGGTATGGACGTACTCCTTATAGGCAAGTTCTTGGAGGAAAGCGGTCTTGTTTCGGCCGTTGAGTCGATCCTACGGAGCTGGGGCAATCTGCGGGTAGTGGACTTGGCTCCCCAGGTTGTGGCTGCATGGCGGGCGGCGGGTGTGGCAGATGAGCAGCCTTCTTTCAAATGGGATCTTGATTGTTTTGATGAGCTCAGAGATGGGAGTCTCGACCGTGTCGTGTTGTTTAACGCGGCCTCCCACGTTGCGGACTGGGAACATCTGTCTGCTCAAATCGGCCGGGTTCTTTGTCGAGGAGGCCGGGTTGTAGTCGCAGAGGCTCCACTGGGCGGGGCTGCTTTTAAACGCGCCCTTGCCTTTCACGCAGGATGGCGAGCAACGGTCGAAGGATTGCTTAGCGGCTTGGATCTAGAAGAAAGGGCAGTTGCTCCGCCAGAACCGGAGGATCTCAGGGCTCTGCTTGCCCAGCATATGACTTGGGCTCGTGTGCATGAGTGGCAGGGAATCTTTATTTGCTACGGACAAAAAGGTCTCACAGAAAGGGAGGAGCTGGAAGCGTCCACAGCTGCCGAGATGGCCGGTCTGGGGGAGAATGATCTGGTCTACGTACCCGGTCCGGACACGTTTACAGCTTTTCCGCCGGCCAACATCTGGGTGCGCAGTTTCTTGAAGGTGCGTCCAGTGCGCACCACGTGGAGCCTTATGAGCGAGCTTGAGAAGGAAATTTGGGCAGACACCGCTGTAGAACTAGTGACACACTCAGGTGGCGATCTGTCAACAAATAAGGTGCTGGGGCTTAGCTTGATCGTCGAGTCGCCACAATCTGAGTTGGCGTCGCAGACACTGGTTTTGACGAAGCCTGCTGCAATAGGAGATGCGCTAGGAGGCTTTTCTCATCACTGGGCTTCTGGGCTTGTCGGCGCGTTTCTGGAATGCTTCCTGGGTCCAGATGATGGCCACCTTGCAAAGGTTGGAGAAACGCATGGTCCTTCTGAGCTGGGAAGTCTTGTTGCCAGACACTCGGCAGACGAGCTTGATCTTCTTTTTGTTGACGCCAGACTGGGTGACAGACACTACTGGAAGGAAACAATATCCCTCCTGTTGCCGGTTCTAAAACCCGGGGGCCGGCTTGTGTTATTTGCGGAAGATGGCGATGCTATCCAGCTGCTGTCGTTTCACAGCGCCTTCGCGCGCCTGCTTCTGGCAAGACTAGTGACTCCAGCAGACCCACTCGCTGCAGACTCCGCGGACGCGCTCTGTAACCGACTGACGGGCGGCATAAATATGGACCCCGAGTTGCTGCGCCAAGTGCTTGCAGGGTTCTTTGATGAGATCTCTGTGGCAGGACACGGCGGCTTCGTATTTGTGTCTGGCCGAAAACCTATGCGTCTTTAGACAACCTATGCGTCTTTGGGCTCGCTGGGGCTGTTCTGTGGGCTGTCAGAGAAGAGACTCTCAAACCGACGCGCGGCTTTTTCTTTTTCTGCCTCCTGAGCAGCTCTTACTTTCGATGCGGCTTCTTCCAGGGCCACTTTGTGTTGCTCTGCCCGGGCAAGCAGAGTGTCAAGCGAGACCTCCGGCTGCTCCTTCGCCACTTGCTTTAGGATAAAGAGCACTTCCTCTTGCAGCGTCCGCTGATTGTATGCCGCTCGCATGCGCAAGGCCCGGACTACTTCGTCGGGTACGTTTTTTATGGTCAGGGTGGTAGCCATTACATTGACGCTCCTGCGTTCAAAGCCTAAGTACCAACAAGCGGGCTCGCTCTTCAATTCGCCTTAGCTCCGCTTCATCAGGAAGACCTTTGATGTTGCCCATTCTTCCTCTTGTGCTCAGTTCCTCAGACCCATGGAACTCAGAAAGCACATACCATTCATCTAGCACAGCGAACCCTAGGTGCTCAAAAAACTGCGCAGCGTACATGCCAGCTGGGATGGCCTCTCTGAGCCCCGTGTGTGGTCCCGAGAAAGTGCAGAAAATTAAGGCATTTCTGTTAGGCAGGCGCGGTGCTCCTGGCAAGACCCTGCCTTGATGGCGATACTGTTCAAACTTGCTCTTTAGATAATCATCCATGGCCCGGGGCGGATGCCAGTTGTAAGACGGAAACCCCAGGCAGACAAGATCAAAATCAAAGAAGTCAAGATCTCCAGCCTCTTCTACTGGACGCAAGGTAGTGGCCATTCCTCCGGCGCGGAGTCCTGCTTCGATGGCCCGAGCTACCTTGGCTGTATTTCCTGTGCGTGACCAATAAAGCACCAGGGCAGTTCTTGGCGCGTTGGTCATTCCTCTACCTCTTATCTTGTGCTCGCGGTTGTTCCTGCCGTAATTTTGCTACCGACTAACAGAAGCCTACCATGACAACAGGCGGTGGCAAGAGGTTCCCAAAGGAGGCTGCACGTGATTGTCAAGCGAGCAAGCGACGTGGAGCAAGTAGAGGTAGCCGGGTGTCCTGGGGTAACAAAACAAATTGTCCTGGGCCCAGCCGATGGTTCAGAGGAGATAGTGCTCCGTTACTTTAAGGTAGAAAAAGGCAGCGCTACGCCCCGGCATGCTCATGATTTTCCTCACCTCGTGAAGATTGAAGCTGGCCAGGGAGTAGCGGTATGTGCTGATGGGACCGAGAAGCCTCTGGGCGCCGGCGACTACGTGTTTGTTCCAGCCAATGAGCTGCACAGCTTCAGGAACACAGGGGAAAAGACCTTTGAGTTCGTGTGTATAGTGCCGGGGCGCGGCGAGCCGCCCGGAGCCTAGGCCGGGCGGCTCGCCGCCTAAATCCTGTCTAGCCTTTTACCGCACTATCCGGTAGACGACTGTCACCGAAGCTGTTACCTGGATGTTCTGCGGAATGATCGGCGGCGGTGTTACCGAACCTGTCTCTTGGGCGCCAGCATAAGCTCTTGCATCCATTCCCGGGAACCAGTTGTAGCTCTGGTTCTCACTGATGCTGACAACTTCTCCCAGACGAAGACCCTGGTCTTGTGCGATAGCTTCGGCTTTGAGCTGAGCGTTGGCAAGCGCCTTTGAAAGGGCCTTGGCGACTGCCGAACTGTCCTCTCTTAGTTGCCAAGCGGGACCGTTTATGTTGTCCGCTCCTGCGTCGCTAGCTGCAGCGAAAACCTGTCCTATCTGGGCGAAATCCGTGATCCTGACACTTACCGTGTTCTGTGCCCGGTAGCCGGTGGTTTTCTCCTGGCCCGTTGCAGAGTCATAGTAACGGTTGGGGTAGACTGTAACTCCTGCGGTCTCAATCTTGTCCTGCGAGATGCCCTCAGCCTTCAAGCGATCAAGGACCTTCTGTGTTTCCTTTGAGTTCGCGTCAAGTGCCGCGGCCGCGGTTTTCCCATCCGTTTCGACACCGATTTGGATCGTGGCCTCATCTGGAGCGGTGGTGACCGTGCCAGTGCCGGTGACGACGATAGTGTTGGCTCCCTGGGCTTCAGGGCTCTCTGCTTGAGCGGCTGGCTGCTCCTGGCTGCATCCGGCTAATGTTCCTGCCAGGATAATCGTTAGACCCACCAGAACTGCTGCAATGAGCCTCCCCGTGCTCCGTTTGGAGTGCGTCATTGTATTCTCCTTTCCACTCTGAGCCGTGGTCTAGCTTCGTTGTGCCCATGAGTGGGACGCACCCTGGGACGGTTTGGTTCCGTTGCGAAGTCCAAGAGGGTACCGATCGGATCGGAGGCTGCGTACACATCTTGGCGGACCGCACCCCCTTCTGGCAACTGCTAGAGGTTGGCAGTCGCTTGGCGCGACATGCGTCTCGGGTTAAGCGGGAACGTGGAGGGAAAGACGTGCGGGGACGACTGCAGCTTGAAGATCACTGCTTGTTCTGTGAACGAGAGATATCTTCCTATGTGGCCAGCTACCTCTATACTTGCAGGCGGTGCTTTGGAAGCGCCTGGAACTAAGCTTCATTTGACGGAACCGGGCCAGAAAGGAAAACCCATGTGCGCAGACGACGTTTCGAGGTATCTAGTTGATCACCCTCCCTACGAAGTGACGCCGCCCGCTGTCGAGGGTCGCACTTCTCCCATGACTCTGATGAGTCGCAACCTTGTCCCCGAAGCCAATGTCTACGTGGAGGGCGGCTGGATCTTCGGTCCCCCAGATCCAAATCCCCACATTCTTGAGCACACTCACAACTACGATGAGCTGGTCATACACGTTGGGTCCGACCCAGAGAACCCCGAGGACCTCGGAGCCGAAATAGAGTTCATGCTTGACGGCAAGCCTCTTCTCATTAGCCGGACGTCTTGTGTCTTTGTGCCCAAGGGTATGAAGCACGGCCCGCTTACCTGGAAGCGGTTCACGCGCCCGCATATCGAACTAACGGTCATGTTAGGAGCAGGCACTCTCGCTGAGGCTGATCCCGGAGGCCATCTGGCTGCCTCAGAGCAGAAGGACACTCCCTAATCAGCTCCTAGTGAGCTCGCGCCGCGCTTGTCAGGCTCGCTGCGCACTAGTGCGCCCGGGTAAGGGGCGGCACGATAACAACTGGGCAGGGAGCGTGGTCGGCCACATGTCTGCTTACAGAGCCTAGCAACAATGAGGCTAGCGCTCCCTGCCCTCGTCTGCCTACTACCAACATCTCCGCCTCTTTGGCCTCTTCCACGAGCACTTCAGGGGGCCAACCGTTAATGGCTCGCCCCTCACGGGCCAAGGTGGGTTCGAGTTCTCTTACTCTCTCAAGGGCTTCGGCGACAACAGCCTCTGCTCCCTCCCTGATCACATCAAAAAGCCCGGCGGCTGTGAGGGCGTCTTGCTGGCCCAAGCTTGGACTCTCCCAGACGCAGATCACGCGCAGTAAGGCGTTTCGTATCTTGGCTTCCTCCACTGCAAACTCAAGAGCCACCCCCGATGCCTCAGAGCCATCTACGCCAACCAATATGAGCCCCACCTTCAGCCTCCCGCCAAGTCTGGTCTTGTGCTAGTCGCGCGCAGTTCCCAAGCGGTGAATCTGCGCGAAAATAGGTTTGCGCGGAAATGGGTCTGCCTGAGTAACTAGATGCCCTGCGACAGCACTTCAACCACGCGGTTGGCGTCTTCTGCCGAGTCAAGCCCTACGTGAGCAACGAACCGTGTTCCTAGTGCCGCAGCGGAGAAGCCGCGCATGTTTATGCCTGCATCTGCCACCTTTTGCGCGATCTTAGACGCTACACCCGGTTCGTTTTGGCCCTCCACCCGAACCGAGTGAAGAGTAGAGGTTGCCGAGAAACCCAGAGTAGTGGCGGCTCTAATTTCCCGGTCGCCGCGAATCGGGGTCACGAAAATCACACCTGTGCCAGGTTTCTCTGGCGCTCGCCGCACAATGATGAAATCCAAGTCAGCTCCTGCTGCAGCCAACCCTTGTAGAACTGCGGCTAGGGCTCCCGGTTTATCCTCAAGACTTGCAGCCCACACTTCTTCCTTTTCCACCAGGAGTTCCATGAATTCCCCCTTCGTAACGTAAGAGCGCTTTCCCTAAGAGTAGGCTTGTTCGACGGCCTATGAGCCGCTCTCTTGTTGCGAAGTTACCCAGAATAAGCCTTGTCTAAGCCCCCTCGTCGTCCTTAAGTTGGCGGCAAGACCACGCACGAGAGCGCGTGGTGGGGAGGGCAGATCGCAGCAGGCGCGCGTGGCATTTATGGGGTGGTCTGTGGGGCGGTCCCTGAGAGTTTCTTGGCCAGAGCCGGGAGACCTATGACGTCAAGCGTACGAATCTCTGAGCGGTTGGTTTCAAACAGAGTGGCAAAACCTGTGGGTAGCTCTCCGTTTCTCGCTAGGAGCAAAATGCCGTTGTCCTGCGCAAGACACGCGCTAGCTACCAAGGCATCGGCAAAGCTATCGCCACTCGCAATACAAGTGTGCGCGAAGCTCAACCCGTTCCGTGAGGCGTAACTCACTACGGCAGCGGCGGTGGTGAATGGGTCAGTCTCGTTAATAGTCTCCACAGTAGCAAGAGAGAGCTTGGTCTGTGTTCCCACTATGAGTGCCGATGTCACTCCAGCCTGGTCCAGAAATGAGGTTACCTGTGCAGGTAACTTGGCGTCGCGTCTGGTAAGAACCACAGGCCACTTGTGCGCGCCAGCGAGCGGGCCAACGGCGACCGCTTCAACAAAGTCATCCGAGGGGACAACCACGACCCGAGCAATGGTCTCCAATTTGCCGGCTAGCGTCTGCGCTATAAGCACTGCGGTTTGGTAGGCGTCATCGCCAGTTATCGTGGTGACCTGGGGCTTGTCCAGTATTTCTCTTAGTCGAGAAGCGGTCGCTTTAGCCTTTGGAACTCCCACCAGGAAGACCTGGACTGGGTCAAGCCTCTTGAGCTCCGTCTCTAAATCACCGCGCAGCCCCGAGGGGGGCATCAGCAGCACGGGTCCCCCGTAAGCAGCTGCTAAGGGAGGGACGCAGATACCATGCTCGAAGCTCTCCCCAGAAACCAAGACTACGCTCGGCGCTCCTGTGGGGAAGTTTAGCCGCGAAACAGCTATGGCTGTGGCGTAGCGGTCTTCGCCAGCGGGGATGTTGTTTACTATGAGAGGTTCAGTGGTAGTGGTGGTGGACGTCTCTTCTACATAAGGGGTCGTGCTAGGTACGGTGTAGGCTGTTTCCGTTGTATTGGAGGCAAACAACGGGAACACAAGTCGCTCCGCGGTGTAGTAGAGAGCGTATGCAATTGCCGCTATCACACCGAGAGAAAAAAGCCACTTAACAACTTGTGCTCCCACGCGGATGTAAGTGGTCCCGCCGAGCAAACCCAGGTGAACCCGGGGAAGACGCGCCCCGCAGTACCAGCAATACTTGCTTCCGCGAGTGTTGGTTCCACCGCACTCGCGACACTCGATGCCCTGATCTTGCTTCTCAGCAGCCACGTTTCCCCCCGCTTGGCAGCTCCAATCTACTACATTAGCCCTATTTAAAGCAGTAGGGATCTAGTCGGAAACTGGGGATCGCTGGTGGCGTTTAGACCGAGTCTGCGCAAGCCCGCCTCATCGCCTGCTGTGGGCATGTGAGTGGTATGAAACTCGCAGCCGGCGAGTTCTCTTAGGTGTCCCATGGCCAGCTGAGCTGCGGGATTGGTAGCCGCGCTTATCCCCAGAGCTATTAACGTTTCGTCGAGATCCAAACTTACGGAGTTCATCCGCAGGATGTCTTTTTTCATGTTGGCTATTGATTCAAGGACGTTGGGGGTAAGCAGAGGCAACTCGTCCGGAATATGGGAAAGATACTTGACGGCGTTCAGCACGGCTGCGGACGCGGCGTGCATCAAAGGAGAGTTCTTGCCGGTGACAATATGGCCGTCTGAAAGTTCGATGGCGGCGCCGCAGTATATCCCGTTGTTGCCCTTGCCTTTAGCTTCTGCCTCTTGAGCTGCCTGCCTTGCGGGCTGCACGACGCTGCGCTGACTCTCGTCAAGCCCAAGCTCTTTCATAAGAAGCAAGGCGCGCTCGGCATCTTCTTTTTCCACCAAACCCAGCGCATATTCGCATGCATAGCGGAAATAGCGACGGATAACCTCCTGCTCGGCGGCTCGGCACACTACCTCCTCGTCAACAATGGCGAAACCGGCCCGGTTGACTCCCATATCCGTTGGAGAGCGGTATAAGGTTGGGGCGCCTATGCGCTCGAGGATCCGAGCCAGCAACGGGAAAGCCTCTATATCTCGATTGTAGTTCACGGCTTGCACCCCATAGGCCGCCAAGTGGAAGGGGTCGATCTGGTTGACGTCCCGTAGCTCCACCGTGGCGGCCTCATAAGCGACGTTTACTGGATGCTTAAGGGGAAGATTCCATATTGGAAAAGTTTCAAACTTGGCATACCCTGCTTTGTTCCCCCTGAGATTTTCGTGGTAAAGCTGCGAGAGACATGTGGCCAACTTGCCGCTGCCAGGGCCGGGTCCCACTACTACCACCACCGGGCGCTCGGTCGGAATGTAGCTGTTGGCCCCATACCCTTCCTCGCTCACGATCCGGTCCACGTCGGTTGGGTAGCCGCGAGTAGAAGCGTGGGTATACACGGGAATGCCACGGCGCTCAAGCCGAGACTTGAAAATCCGGGCCGAAGGCTGTCCGTCAAAACGTGTGATGACAACCGCACGAACCAACAATCCCCAGTCTTGTAGATCGTCAATGAGTTTAAGAGCGTCCAGATCGTAAGGAATGCCGAAATCCGCCCGTATCTTGCGACGTTCGATCGCTCCTGCGTAGATGCAAACGATGATCTCAGCCTGGTCTCGCAACAGCTGAAGCAGCCGGACTTTCACGTTTGGGTCGTAGCCGGGTAACACCCGCGCCGCGTGGTAGTCATAGGCCACCTTCCCCCCAAATTCAAGATACAGTCGCCCCCCGGTCCGCTCGGCTCTCTCGATTATGGCTCGGCTCTGTTCCTCCAGATACTTCTCGTTATCAAAACCGATCTTCTTTTGCGCCAAGGCTGTCTCCCCGTGCTCCTTTCCGCTCTGTCTTTAGAGGTCTTCTCGCCAGTTCCAGTCCCGGCCTCCTTTGAAAACATTGGCGTTCATCTCATTGCTGAGGTGCACAAGGTTGGCTTCGGGGAAACGCTCAGCCATAGCGTAGTAGAACCCTGCCACAGTGTCGTGTCTGGCAAGCTCTTCTTCGGTTGCGATTAAGTACTCGCGTGTGAAGTCGAGGGAGCTACGATCAAAAGGCATGCCAGGCTTCTGGTGCCCCGGAATGATTATCTCGGCACCCATCTTTTCTATCTTGTCGATTTCCTCTATCCACTGCTTGCGCTCTTCGGCGGTAAGCTCGCAGGTGAACGGGTGCGCCTGGTTGAAAAGCACGTCGCTCGCATAGAGCGTCTTCATGCAGGGAATCCACACCATGGTGTTGTACTTCATGTCGCCCATAACGCGCGGGATGATCTCGATCCGTTCGCCTTCAAGCTCTAGGTAGTCTTGCTCAAGCGGCTCCACCGGGACGGTCTGCCGACACACGTTGTGGGAACCGATGATGCTTTCCCAGTGCTCGATCTTGCCGAAGAACTGCTTGTTTATGATGTTTGCCTCCGACGGAACAGCAACAACTCTAGCTTTGGGGAAAGCTGCGGCTATGGTGCCTGCGCCAAAGTAGTGGTCTGGGTGGGCGTGGGTGAGATAGATTGTATGCAGGTTCTTGCCTGTCTCGAGAATCTCCGCAATAACTCTGTAAGCGTTGGAAAGAGTCCACTGGGCGTCGATTAGGATGGCGTCCCTCTCGCCCATTATGATAACCGAGGCAACTTCAAAGCCCTTCTCATCGCTGAATAGCACCTTGGCTGTGAGGGGGCTGGTGGCGACTCCGGCGTGTCTAATCTCCATCGCGTGATCCTCCTTGACTAGTGTTTCTCTCCGTTCTCACGTTCGGCGCGTGCTTAGTGTAGGGGTTACTTTTTAGACCGCTTCAATAGTGGAAGGCGGCTTGGGAGCAATGTTGTACGTCACGCTGACCACTCCAGGCACTTCCTGCACGATCTCTCGAGCCAGGCGCTCAAGAACATCAAATGGCAGGCGGGTGGGAGTGGCCGTGCGGGCATCTACACTGTCCCAACACCTCACTTCGATTTGCTGACCAAACTCCCGTTTGCCGTTGCGCATGCCCGTGACCCGATCCTCGTGCAGAATAGCCAGGTACTGGAATGCTCCGTACCCGGAGAGCATGCGCTCTACAATCTCGGTGGCTTGGCGAACGGTCTCTATTCGCTCGGGTGTGACCTCGCCAATAACTCGGGCAGCTAGAGCGGGACCTGGGAAGGGAATGCGTTCGAAAACTTCGGGTGGTAACCCAAGAGCTTCCCCGACCTTGCGCACCCCGTCCTTGCGCAGTTGGACCAGGGGCTCAATGATTTTGTATCCAAAAGCGGCTTCAGGGTCTATGCCAAGCTGCTCAAAAACGTTGTGTTGGCGTTTTATACCAGCCGCCGTTTCTTCCACGTCGGTTAGAATTGTGCCCTGCAGGAGGAACCTCGCTCCGCTTTCGCGCACGATGCGTCCAAATACGTCCCGGTAGAACGTTTGCGTGATGGCCTCGCGCTTGGCCTCGGGATCCGTAACGCCGCGCAGGGCATTGAAAAACTCCTCTCGGGCATCGACGAGCTCTACAGGTATGCCAAGATCTCGGAACAGGCCAACCACTTGCTCGGGCTCCCCGGCCCGCATGAGTCCGTTGTTAATGAAGACTGTGCGCAGCCGGTCTCCCAAGGCTCGATGACCTAGCATGGTCACGGTTGAGGAGTCAACCCCTCCAGACAGGGCGTTGATGGCATGTCCGTCGCCAACCAGCTCCCTTATTTCTCTAACCTTTTCGTCGATAAAACGCTGTGGATCGAGCTCCGACGCCGGAATTTCCTTGATCATCCAGTTGTCTCCTTTAGCCTTCACATATGTGGTCTTGCGATCGGCCAAACCATAGGTCCTGATCAAGCTTCCATTATCCAGGATTGGCTAGCTGTTTGAAGGCTCTTTTGTGACCGTAGTTGATCATCCAGTTAACGCGGGCGTACACTAGGCAAAGACCAGCCTGCGAAGGTGCAGAGCAATCCAAGCGGTCTGCCGTGTCGAGCTCTTCTTGTCGTCTTGAGCTCTTCTATTGCCTGCCGGCGCGTAAGAATATCGACCGGCTGGTAGGGTTCCCGTAGTAAGATGGCCGGAGCTAAAAACACCGAAAGGAAGGTTCCAAGAGATGCCGGTTGATGTAATTACCGCTGACACCCTCAACAAAGAGACCATTAAAGAAGCACTGGACCCAGACTTTCCCAACGTCTTTGTTGACGAAGACGGGGATTTGGGGGTGAGGGACCTTTGCATCTGCTACCTGCTTCCGAACGTGGAGCAGAAGAGGCTGAGACTGCTCACTCTTTGGCATTTTAGGAAAGAGGTAGGGGAGCTCGAGAAGTATCTTTGCGCAAACCGCATAAATGTAGACTATGCCATCGTGCGGGCGGCTGTGGTGGGGAATAACCTTGCCATGACATACGATGTTTCTTTGGAGGGAGACGGAATATCTCGTCGGTCTCTGGTTCTTTTGATAAAGCGTTTCTGCTCTGCAGCCCTGGCTTCTGCCATGGAGTATGGGCAAGGTCTGCTTTCCTGAGATAGACAGAGGGAAAGAGCTCATCTGGCCGGGTATAAGAGCCCGAGGGAGGTTTGAAAAGAAAGGGCGCTGCGTAGCCAAGAGAGCGGCGCCGGCAAAGAGGAGCGGCCCGCCGATGGCGGGCCGCTCCTCTTTGGTCTTAAGCCTTTTCCCGAGCCTCGGGACCGAAGGCTCCAGAGTTCTACTTGCTAAGCACAATGTCGCCCAGGTTGACAGACGTGAAAGTCCTTGCCTCTAGCACCTGGTCCTTGTAACCAGCCATTGAAACCGTGAGCTTGTACTTGGTATTGGCTGGCAGCCCGTCGAACTCAAAATCGCCGAAGCCGTCGGTGACTTTGGTTTGCTTGGCGCCAGTCGGATTCCCGTCCACATCAAGCTCCTCAAGCGTCACCGTCGCTCCCTTGGCGCACTCATCGGTGTCGCCAAGGACTACGCACCCGGCTATGAAGCTCTTGGGCAACCCGATATAGCGGACCTTCTCTTTTAGACCAAATTCGGGATGAAGCACCTCGGTCTGGCTTGAGGCAAGCAGTTTCGAGATGGCGCTGTTTGGATCATCCAGGTCGCCAAAGACAAGAGCTCCGGTGGGGCATGCCTCCACGCAGCGAGGCTCCTTCCACCCAGCATCCAGAAGGTGGGCACAGAACGTGCATTTCTGGGGTAGCTGGGACTCCTCGTTCCAGAAGATCACCCTGTACGGGCAACGGTTAACGAGTTCCTTTTGGCCCTTGGCCTTGACGGGATCAATGATCACTATGCCGTCGTCACGCTTGTAGACGGCGCCATCTCGCGAAGCCGCCACACAGGGGGCGTCATCGCAGTGCATGCAAGGGATGGCCGTATAGTCAACCTTGACCTTGGGGTACTGGCCCCGCTGGGTCTCAATGACGTTCATCCAAGTCTGCCCGGTCAGAGGCTGGGCCGCCGCATACGGGCTGTGATCATTGCCGCAATGCTCGTCCTTGCAGGCAATGAAGCAGTTGTAGCACCCAATACAGTGGGCGACGTCGATCACCATTCCGTACCTGGTCATCTTAGGCCTCCCATCTGGTTATCTCGATCAAGCACGAGTTGGGTGCCATGCCCGGTGCATTCTTAGAGAGCAGTCTCGCCGGCGTGAGCAGGTTGACGCATCCGCCTCTGTCAATGGCGCCAGGCTTACCGGGCTCCAGCGGGTCGTACTTGGCCGATCCTTCATATGAGTGAACAACGCCAGGCCGAACTCTCTCGGTAACTTCGGCGGCGCACAGCACCGCAGCGCGGTCGTTAAACAGCTTCACGATGTCACCGTTCTTGATGCCTCTGGCCTCAGCGTCCCGCGGATGGATGCGCACGATCCAGTAGTCGTAGCCGTTCTTGCGCATCCGGTGGATGGGGATCTCTGACAGCCACGGCACATGGGTGTCGTGGTGAGTATGGAAGCTAAACCGCGGATGCGGGGATATGAGCTGCAACGGGTACTTCTTGGCTAGCTCAGAGGTATGCCCCTCCCAGCTTGGGATGTACTTGGGCATTGGCGCCCGCTCAGTGTCATCCGGGGTATGCGCCAGCAAGCTTTGCGACACGAACTCGATCTTACCGCTGTAGGTGCCAAGCTCGTGCGCCTTCTCGGTGCCGCGCTTGGGATTGGCAAAGTCAGGCGTGTCGCAAGGTCTGCCCTCGTAGAACCACCGCAGGGCTGGAGTGGGCTTGTAGTTCTCGATCTGCGGGACCACAAAGTAGCCCTTGCGCTTGAACTCCTCGAAGGATATGTACTTGGGCAGATCCGAGGCGTAGAACATCTTCTCGATCCACTCCTCGATGGTCTTGCCTTCGGTGTAATCCTCGAGGAAGCCAAGGCGTTCAGCAAGTCCGCAGAAGATGTCCCAGTCAGAACGTGACTCACCAAGCGGCTCGATGCACTTCTGCTGGTAAATAATGACGCGGTGGTTGCAGCTACCAGAAGCGTGGAGGGAGTATCCGCCCGAGCTTGCCCACTCGCTAATGTCGTTGCGCTCCAAGTTGGTGCACGCCGGCAGAATGACGTCAGCAAAGCGAGTCTCCGTGGACCACCAGCAGTCCTGGTTGACCACAAACTCCAACTTCGGGCTCTGATACATCCGGACCCAGCGGTTGGTCTCGGTCATAGTGGCGATGAATGCGCCCCCATACCGATAGAACATCTTCACCTCAGAGTGTCCCGGCAGCGGGTACACAAATTTGGTGAACTGCTGTTCGAGCGATCCGCCGCAGAAGCCCTCGCCCATCCATTCGATGTGCCCATCAAGGATTGCTTCCGGCACAAGCAAGCGGTACACGCGCTGCTTAACCGGGTTAATCGCCTTCTTCTCAGCGATGAGGTTAAACCCGCCGCTGGCGTATCCCGGGAAGTCAAGCTCGTAGTTGTACGGCGGCCCGTTAGTGGTGCCCCATATGCTGACTCCGGGCTTGCCCAAGCCTTGCATAGCTTGCAGGAAGACCAGCATCCGGTCGTGCTCGGTAGCGTAGGCTTGACGGCAGTGACCACCCTCGCCGCCTTTGGTGCCGCCTGCCAGGCAAGTGCGGTTGGCGGCCCACTCGCGAGCCAACGCAACGATGGTGCGGGCCTCGACTCCGGTGATCTCAGCTGCCCATCTGGGGTCCTTAGGTACGCCGTCTTCTTCGCCGAGCACATACTTCTTGAACTCATCAAAGCCAATAGTGCGATTGGCGATGTAGTCCTTGTCGTAAGTGCCCTCGGTAAGCCAGACATAGGCGATGCCCAGAGCCAACGCTCCCGTGGTGCCGGGCCGGTAAGCGATCCACTTATCTCCTACCGCAGCGCCGGTGTAGTTGTAGAACGGGTCGATGATAATCTGCCGAATGCCCTTTTCTTTGAACCAATAACGCCAGAGTGCGGACTCATTACCCCCGTAGATGCCGTGGGTGGAGTCGGCGTCGTTTCCCCAGTGGATAATGAGCGTGGTATGCCTCAGTGTTTCCTCGAGCATGTCGTAATGCTCGGGGTTGCCGAGGCGCCAGTAGAAGCCCCAGGCGTGTGTGGCTCCCCAGTGCCAGCCTTCCCAGCTGTCTGGGTTGTCCAGGATGTCGGTAAAGCCGAGCATGTTGAAGAAGCGAGCCCACGCCCCGGTGCGATAGCCCAGGTTACCCCAGTTGTGATGCGAGGAAGCGCGGGACATGATGGCTTCGGGACCATAGGTCTCCCGAATCCGCTTCATCTCATTCGCAACTAGGTCCAGCGCCTCGTCCCAGCTGATCCTCACATATCCGGACTTGCCCCGGTTTTGGGGATTGCGCTCACCGTTTGGATCGAAGTCAACCCGCTTCATGGGGTAGAGGATCCGGTCCTCAGAGTAGACGCGGGCTTTTTCCGTCAAGGTGAAAGGCGCAACACAGGCTTTACGTGGAGGCGTGTACTTCTTGCCTTCAACATCGATTACCCAAGACGGGGCGTCCGTCTCGTCAAAGACGAGCGGACGCACCCGTACTATCTTTCCATCCTTGACATGGACTCGGATTGGGCCGCCGGCAGTGCAGTTAATAAATGTCTGCTCCGACATGCGCTATAGCCCTCCTAGTCGACTGGTGCTGCGTTCAGCAAGGCCATGTCCGTCGTTGCAAATCCATGCAGGAAGCTGTAGACGTCCCTTAGATGCTTGCTGAAGGGCACGTCGTCATCAGTTGTACCGTATCCGCCGAAGATGCCGCACGCGTGGTTGACAAACTCCACGCCGATTTGGTCGACAAAGGCCTTGACCAGCATTCCGATCTTCGGATTGTAGTCGTGCTTTGTCTGGTACGACCAGGCACCCTTCCAGAGCAGCGCCCGAGCCGCCTCAAGCTTGGCCTGCATGTCGGCGATCTTCATGGCGACATGGTGATGCTGAATGATGGGCTTTCCGCCCTGCACCCGCTTCTTAGCGTAGTCCAGAGCCTCTTCATAAATTGCCCTCACCGTGCCCAGGTTGGCAGCAGCGCCCAGGAGCCCAAACGGCGGTGGAACTCCTTGCGGGGTCTTGGACCAGTCTTTCTGCGGGCCTCCCCACTCGCCTTCGGTTCCCCAAGCCTCGCCTTCCTTACCTACGAGGTAGCGGGCCGGAATCCGAGCGTTCTCGAAAACTAGCTCAGCGTTGGCAAGCAGCCTCCTACCCAACTTGTTGTGGAACCGGCCGATCCGCAACCCTGGGGTGTCGTGCGGCACGAGGAAGCAGCTCAGGCTGGTGGAGATGGGGCCCTTCCTGTCGGTACGGGCATACAGGAAATAAAGCTTGGCGATGCCGCCGCAGGAAATGTAATGCTTAGTGCCGTTAATAATGTATTCGTCGCCTACTCTTTCGGCATAGGTTTGAATTGAGGCTCCCGGCTCGTCGTAGAGGAAGTGAGAGTCGGTTCCCGCCTCCGGCTCGGACCGCGCCAGACCCAGGAGGAAGGTGTCGTCTTCCAGGAACTTTGGCAACCACTCGTCGCGCTGTTCAGGTGTGAGCTCCCCGACAAGTCGTGGAGACTCGGTGTAGCAGCCGCGGATGATGGTGGCAAAGCCCTGGTCTGCCACTCCCAGTTCCTCGAGGACGATGCAGAGAGTAAGGTAATCCGCGCCTCCGCCTCCCCACTTCTCAGGGATGGCAAGAGTACGAAGACCAAGCTGCGAAGCCTTCTTGATCAGGTCCCACGGGACACAGTCAATCGGGTTCGGCCGCCGGTCGTACTCCATGGCCACGGGCTTCACCTCGTTCTCGGCGAAATCCCGCACCATGTCGCGGATCATCTGTTGTTCTTCGGTTAGATAAAAATCAACCATGCAATTCCTATCCTCCTTCCAGCACCGAGAGGCTGCCGCCGACGTTGGCTAGATCACCGGAGGTCCGGTGGTTGCTGTAGCTGAAGACCAGCCCAGCAACTAGCTCCATCATAGTACTTGTTGTTGCTGCGCGGGCCGTTTTAAGTCAACTTGTCATGACTTGGCCAAACTATTACGGGAAGGTATGAATCCGGACCGCTGCCAGAGCTAGACGAATCTGGACTGCCGTCAGCACCAGATCAAGGTGGAATGTTGCCGCCACGAGACACTCGGGCTAGCCCCGCTGGACAATGGCGCTCTTTATGTGGAGCATTAGGGCGCGGGCCGCTGCCGGGAGGGGCCGGTCGCGGGGATAGATAAGAGTAAGGTCTCGGTAGAGAGGACGTTCAAACGGGACCACTACCAGATCTTCAGCATTATCTGCGGTGGCAAGCATTTTTGGCATGGGAGCAACCCCAAAACCTTTGCTTACCAAAGCCTTGATCAGCTCTGGGTAATTGGCACGATAGGAGAAGCGAGGCTCCACGCCTGCTCGCCGCAGGGCGTCGGCTGCAATGTTCCCCGCATTCATGGTGGTACGCGGGAGAAGTATCGATTCTCCAGCAAGCATCTTGAGCGGAACGCGGGGGAGGCGAGCCAACCGGTGGTTTCGCGGCACCACAAGCACTATTTCTTCTGTAAGAAGATGCTGCGCAGCAGTGCGTGACGAACCCCAGGGAGTTATTACCGCGCAGTCGAGTTCCCCACGAATGACTGCCTCTTCGAGCTGAGCGTCATCCTTTTCCACGAGGTCTACACTGACATGGGGATAGGCTTCCAAGAACGAAACTAGAATAGGAGTAAGAAGCAGTGCCATGACGTTGCCGACGGCGCCAAAACGCACCGAACTGGATGTGGCTCCGGCCTGTTCGCGTATGAGAGCGATGGCCTCCTCGGTTCGGGCGACGATTGCTTGGGCCAAGGGCAATAAGAGCTGGCCGGCTGCGGTGCATTCCACGTGCCGTCCGTATCGCTCAAAGAGCTGAGCTCCCAGCTCACGCTCTAGTCGCGCTATCTGCCTGCTCAGGGTAGGCTGCGTGGAGTGCATAGCGCGAGCCGCCCGGCTGAAACTTCGGGCTTCGGCTACGGCAAGAAAGGATTTGAACAGCTCCAGGTCCATCTATGCAATATGGTAATACTTCTTGCTAGCCATGAAAAGTTCCATACAAAACTCAACTTGCTGTTGGCATAGGGCTATCATGTATAAAGCCCGTTTCTGCGGGCGGGGGTCGTTTCCAGGTATGCCTTGAAAAAAAGGAATGGATGACTCATGAACATTGTAGTTTGCGTGAAACAAGTTATCGACACCGAAGCCGAAAACAGGCTCAACCCGGAGACGTGGCGCGTAGACCGCAGCGTCAATTGCATTCTCAACCCCTATGACGAGTATGCAGTGGAAGAAGCGCTAAGGCTTCAAGAGGCGCACGGCGGCCAGGTTACTGTGGTTTGCATGGGACCAGAGAAGGCTGCTGAGGCCGTGCGGAAGGCTCTGGCCATGGGAGCAGACAGCGCCGTGCTGGTGAGCGACGAAGCTTTGGCCGGTTCCGATGTGCAGGGTACCGCGTATGCGCTGGCGGAAGCTCTCAAGGGGCTAACCTTTGATCTCCTGATTTTCGGCAACCGTTCCACCGACGGCGAAACAGGGTGCGTACCTGCAGCTGTGGCCGAGCGACTGGGCATTCCGTTCTTGTCTTGCTTGTCCAAGGTCGAGGTCAACGGGAACACCCTATCTGTCCATCGGGAAACAGACCAAGGCCATGTTGCGTATGAATGCCCGCTGCCGGCTGCCATTTCGGTGGTCAAGGGAATCAATGAGCCTCGGTATCCAAGCATCAAGGGCATCATGACCGCAAAGAAAAAGCCGCTCGACGTCAAGAATGTGGCGGCTCTTGGTCTGGACGCTGGCCAAGTAGGGGCTGCCGGGGCAAAGACCAAGGTCCTGACAGCAACCGTTCCAGAGCCACGCAAGGCTGGGGTCAAGATTGAGGACGACGGTTCAGGCGGCAAGCGCATAGCTGAGTTCTTGGCTGGCGCCAAGCTCATCTAGGAAGGGGAGATAGAACCGTGAGCAACAAGACTGGGATCCTGGTTGTAGCTGAGCCCGGCCAAGGCCGGCTGGCTAACGTTACTCTCGAAAGCATTACTCAAGCTCGGGTGCTTGCGGCGTCCCTGGGCGGGCCCGTGAGTGTGGCCGTGATCTCCTCTGAAGCGGCTCCTCTGGTGGCTCAGGCTGGACGGTTTGGGGCAGACAAAGTCTACGTGGTAGAGAGCCCCGAACTTAGCGTATTCCGGTCCGGCACGTTTGCTGATGCTGCCACGGCGGCGATCAAAGCGGCAGACCCGGCGGTGGTGCTCTTTTCTAATTCGAACGATGGTCGGGATGTGGCAGCAGCGTGTGCTGCTCGTCTGGGCGTAGGACTCTTGGTGGACGTCACCGATTTGCAGGTGAAAGACGGGACGCTTCGAGCTTATCATCCGTGCTTTGGTGGGCGGATGATTGCTGAAAAAGAGGCCACTTCCGTTCCCGTCATGGTCACGGTCCGGCCAAGCGCGTTTGCGCGCGAAGAGGCTCCTAAGGAACCCGAGGTTGTCCCGCTTGCTGTTGATTTTGGGCCGACAAGCCTCGCTGCAAAGATAGTGGATGTGGTCACCGAGAGTCTCGGGGAAATTGCCCTCGAGGAGGCTTCGGTCATCGTAGCCGGTGGACGCGGAGTGGGAAGCGCAGAGGGATTTGGCGTCTTGCGCGAATTGGCCAAAGAGCTGGGGGCTGCGGTGGCAGCGAGCCGAGCTGTGGTGGATCTCGGTTGGATGCCTCACCAGAGCCAGGTTGGCCAGACGGGCAAGACCGTTTCGCCGCAGCTTTATATTGCCTGCGGGATTTCCGGGTCCATCCAGCACCGAGCTGGTATGCAGACTTCCAAATGCATCGTGGCCATCAACAAAGACCCCGAGGCGCCCATCTTTTCCATTGCCGACTTTGGCGTGGTGGGAGATCTCTTTGCTGTCGTGCCGGCGCTGACCGAGGAAATTCGTCGTCGCAAAGCGGGAGCCTAAAGCAATGTGCGCGAAAGCCCTCGCAGCGGTTAAGGTTTGGTCCTTAGAGTAGGAGGGTGCGCCGATGACTCAAGAACGAGAGGTAATGGAGGTCGATGTCCTCTATGTGGGCGGAGGCGTTGCCTCTCTAAGTAGCGCTCTTCACCTGTCAAATCTTATTAATGCTCACAACGCCAAGGGCGAGGGCAAGAAGCTTGATGAGGTTATGGTAGCGGTCCTCGAGAAGGGGGCCTACTTTGGAGCTCACGGCATTTCCGGAGCAGTGATGGCTCCTGGCCCGCTTAAAGAGCTGATACCCGACTACTTAGACAAAGGCGCCCCCATTGAGGGAGAGGTAACAAAAGAATCCATCTACCTTCTGACCGAGCGGGGCAAGATTAAGTCTCCCATTACTCCTCCTCCACTTAATAACCACGGCAACGTCGTCATATCCATGGCGAAGATGAATCAATGGCTGGCTGGCCTAGTGGAGGAGAACGGCGTTTACATGTTCCCCAGCTTTGCTGGAGTTGAGCTTCTCTACGACGGGGACAGGGTCATTGGAGTTCGCACTGGAGACAAGGGAGTTGGCCCCGACGGGCAAAAGAAGCCCAACTATGAACCGGGAGCCGACGTCATCGCCCGGGTGGTCGTGTTAGGCGAGGGTTCGCGTGGAAGCTTGACCAAAGAGGTCATAAAGCGTTTCGGGCTTGATCGCGGCAAGAACCCGCCAGGATTTGAGGTTGGTGTAAAAGAGGTTTGGGAGATACCTGCTGGTCGTATCGAGCCTGGCGAAGTAATCCACACCATGGGGTATCCGCTCAAGAGCGATACTTTTGGCGGGGGCTTCATCTACGGTATGAAAGACAATCTGGTGTGCCTCGGCCATCTCACCAGTCTGGATTATTCAGATCCTTTCATTGATCCCCACCGCGAGTTCCAGCGTTTTAAGCTTCATCCTTTGGTGAGAGGACTACTGGAGGGCGGCAAGCTTGTCCAGTACGGGGCCAAGACTGCGCCAGTGGGTGGATATTACTCGATTCCCAAGCTCACCTTCCCTGGCGGTTTGCTAATTGGTGACGGCGCCAACCTCTTCAACGCCCAGAAAATCAAAGGCGTGGATATAGCTATGCGGTCAGGAATGCTGGCTGCAGAGGTTATTTTCGCTGCACTGGTTAACGACGATTTTTCTGAGTCCCGCCTTGCGGCGTACGAGCAGGCCATGGCTGAGACCAAGGAAATGAAGGACCTGTACAAGGTGCGGAATTTCCATCAAGCCATGACGCGCGGGCTGTATTTGGGCCTGCTTACCGCGGCTGCTCAGTATGTTCTGGGAGGGCGAGTACTTAAGAACAGGTTGCCTGCTACTCCGGATCATACCCACCTGAAAACTGTCGCGGAGAAGTACGGCACAACTACCCCGAGCCCCGAGGCGGTGCGCGACTTCAAGTATGACGGCAAGCTCACTTTTGACAAAGAGACAGACGTTTACTACTCGGGAACGGTTCACGAAGAAGCTCAGCCCTCTCATCTCAAGATAAAGAGCTTGGACATTTGCTACGGGGAGTGCGCTACACGTTATCAATATCCTTGCGTCAGGTTCTGTCCAGCCGGGGTCTATGAGATTGAGGTGGACGAGTCTACCGGGCAGAAGTCGCTCAAGATTAACTTCTCAAACTGCGTTCATTGCAAGACGTGTGATGTGAAGGATCCTTTCGAGAACATCCAATGGGTGCCCCCGGAAGGAGGAGGAGGTCCCAAGTACACAGTCGTGTAGTGCTGTTGGACGGTCAAATCAACAAGAAGTAAAGGAGTGGTCAGATGGCACGGCCCGAAGAACAGAAAATTGTGGAGATTTTTAAGGCCGCTAAGACCGGCGAAGATATTCTCGCAGCGTGGGCTGCTCAGCGGCCAGGGTACAAGCCCAGCGGCGCCGGCGACCCGAGCCTGGATTTCTGGGTAAAGCGCAGACCGGACATGCTGCATACCTTTGCCCATAACCAGCTCACCCAGCTGCTTGATCGCGGCATCCTCGATCCGAAGACCCGTTACCTCCTGCTCGTGGGTCTCTACATGATGCAGGGTCATTACGACGGGGTTCTGCCGCAGGCCTGCAACGCCAAGGCTGCTGGTGCTACCGAGGAAGAGCTCATGGAAGTGGCTTTCTGCGTTTGCTACTCCGTGGGCAAGGCCAAACTCCAGGAGACTGGCGCCTGCCTGGACAAGGTTTTCTCCAATCCGATGTTCCAGCAGATCAAGCGGGTCGGCGAGGAGTAATCTCTCCCAAGAAAGCCGATCTTGGTTTGGAAGTGCGCAAGAGGAGGCCCCGTCCATGCGGGGCCTCCTCTTGCTTAACGGCTCGGCAGGGCGGCAGGAGTCTTGCTGTTAGCCGGTCCGTCTTGACCAGTGTAAGAGAAGGGTCTGCGTGCAGGCATGGTTGTGCGGGAAAAGCAAGTAAAGAGCATTTTGTCTCCCTCCAAGGTCTACGACTATGCGCTTAACCCGTACGTAGGATGTGAGCACGCATGCGCATACTGCTATGCCCGCTTCATGCGCCGGTTTACTGGTCACCGGGAGCCGTGGGGCGAGTTTGTGGACGTGAAAACCAATGCGCCAGATTTGCTTCGCCGGGAAATTATGCGAAAGCCTGTGGGTACAGTGTGGGTGAGCGGGGTTTGTGATCCCTATCAGCCGCTTGAGCGCCAATACAGGCTCACGCGCCAGTGCCTTGAAATCTTGGTGGAGAACCAGTGGCCCATCTGTGTTCAGACTCGGTCTCCTCTCGTGTTGCGAGATCTGGACGTTTTGCGTCTGGGATCACGGTTGGAGGTCGGTTTTACGATCACCACCGGTGACGACGAAATCAGGCGCCTGTTTGAGCCTCGTGCATCGAGCGTGCAAGAGCGGCTGGAAGGTCTTGCAGTGCTACACGAGGCGGGAATAAAGACCTTCGCCATGATTGCTCCTATCTTGCCCGGCGCCGAGAAACTGCCCAAGTTACTCGCTGGCAAGGTAGATCACATTCTTGTGGACCGGCTAAACTACGACTACGGCAATTGGGTCTACAAACAGCACGAACTTGAGTACGCTCGCACAGACGCTTACTTCGAGTCCGTTGCCAGAGAACTCGCGGCTGATTGCGCACGACTAGGCATTCCGTGCCGAGTGGTGTTCTAGTCGAACTCTAGCGGCTGTTATGATGCCGGAGATGTCGAACAAACTGTGATGGAGAGTGGGGGTATGATCGCGCGCACTACGGCCTGGTCAGCGGGCCCCGGCTGCCACGGAGGGTGCGGGGTTCTAGCTTATGTTGAGGACGGCAGACTGGTAAAGGTGGAAGGGGATCCGGATCATCCCATCAACCGGGGACGGCTCTGCGCCCGGTGTCTGGCGATGCCCCAGTACATCTATCACCCGGATCGCCTACGCAGTCCCAGGATTAGAGTTGGCGAGCGCGGCGAGGGAAAGTGGAAAGACATCTCTTGGGAGGAGGCCTTCGACTATATAGAGGAAAGAATGAAGGCCATCCGAGACAAGCATGGGGCCGAAAGCGTGCTGTTTGCTATGGGCACCGGTCGTGATGTCGGGGCCTGGATCTGTTTGCTTGCTTACAACTATGGGAGTCCCAACGTAGTTTTTGCCCTATCCGGAATCGGATGCTACACGCCTCGTATTGTGGCCTCCGAGACAGTGTTGGGTGACTACTGCGTGTTTGACGGTGGGCAGTGGCTTCCGCAGGGACACGATGATCCGGCGTACCGAGTGCCGGAGTGCATCGTTATCTGGGGTTACAACATTAACGCCTCTTGCCCAGACAATATCTTTGGTCACTGGGTGACCGATCTCATGAAAAAGGGCTCCAAGCTCATCACGATCGATCCCCGTCTTACCTTTTTTGCTTCGCGAGCCGACAAGTGGCTTCAGCTTAGGCCTGGTACAGATGGTGCCCTGGCTATGGGCTTTCTCAATGTGATCATCGAAGAAGGACTCTACGACAAGGAGTTTGTAGAGAAGTGGACAAATGCTCCCCATCTGATCCGGACCGACACAGGTACGCTCTTGCGCGCTTCGCACCTGGTTGCTGATGGCTCGCCTGACGACTTTGTGGTCTGGGATCTTGCCGGTGGACGTCCTGCTATATGGGATTCGGCCAACGTGGAGTTTCGCAGTCCTGGGGTGACTCCTGCGTTGGAAGGAAGCTTTACCGTGCGTCTGGCTGACGGTTCCTCGGTTACCACTGAGACGGTGTGGTCGCTGTTCTGCAGGGAAGTCGCCAAGTATCCTGTGGAGGAGGTTGCGAGAATCACCTGGCTCAAGCCGGACGATATCAGAGAAGCTGCCCGTCTATATGCCACGAGCAAACCCGCCACCATCCAGTGGGGCGTGGCAATTGATATGACTCCGGCCATAACTCCCACCTCAATGGCTATTGCCGACCTTTGGTGCATTACCGGCAACCTTGACGTGCCGGGGGGAAATGTGATTGCGCGCCCGGCTTTTGGGGCAGTGCCGTACGCTCTACCTGGGCAAAGGGGGCCTATCCGGCTGCCCGATGAAAGCATCGACGAAAAGCGCATAGGTCGAGACCGTTACGGAGCTCTAAGAGAGTTCATTTGGCGGGCCCACACCGATCTTGCGTTGGAACAGATCTTTACCGGAGATCCGTACCCGATTAAGGGAATGTGGATTCAGTGCTGCAACTTGGTAGGAGGCATAGGGTACGACCCGGAGCGATGGGTGAGGGCTTTGAAGAAGCTCGACTTTGTCGCTGTGGTGGACACTTTCATGACGCCTACTGCGGAGCTTGCGGACATCGTGCTACCCGCGGCTACTTTCTTAGAAAAGAACGGAGTGCGCAGCTGGTGGACTCCGCTTGAGGCCATTGTCAAGGTTGTTGAAGTGGAAGGGTGCAAACCGGACAACGAAATCAACTTTGAGCTTGCCAGGCGCTTTAATCCAAACATGAAGTGGAAGTCCTGCGATGAGCTTCTGGACGAGATCGTAAGTCCAGCGGGCGTGACCTTCAAAGAGCTTGCCGAGAAGGGCTGGATTCTTCCTCCTGATGGTCATCCGAGCGCTCCCTACCGCCGACACGAGCGCGGTTTACTTCGGCCCGACGGAAAGCCTGGCTTTAAAACTCCATCGGGCAAGGTAGAGCTCTACTCAGTCTTGCGGGAAAAATGGGGGTTTGAGCCCTTGCCACACCACGAGGAGCCGCCTTTTAGTCCGGTGGCGAGCCCAGACCTCTTCCAGCGATATCCGCTTATTCTCACCACTGGGAGGCGCTCTCCCGTGTACTTTAACTCCGAGCATCGCAATATCCCTTGGCTTCGTGAGGCCGACCCCGACCCAGTGGTTGAACTTCATCCTGAGACTGCCGCTGCCCTAGGCATCGGCGATGGCGAGTGGGTCTGGATAGAGAACATGTTTGGGCGGTGTCGACTGAAAGCCAAGCTCACGCGTGTAGTGCCGCGCTGGCTAGCCTCTGCTACGCATGGATGGTGGTACCCAGAGAGAGAAGGTGCCGAGCCGTCGCTGCGGGGAGTTTGGGACTCAAGCACAAATCAACTGCTTCCTATGGGCTATCAGGGCAAAGACGGATTGGGGACCCATGCCAAGTGCACCATCTGCCGGGTCTATCGGGCCCACACCGCTCCTCCCAGCGCCTATGCCATGCCAGAGGGCGGTGTCATTGGTGGAGTACTAAAGCCGAGATCGGTGCCTCATGGTGCGGCTCCAGGCCACGCCTCGGCGCCGGCCGGATCGGCGGGGCGGGAAGACAGAGAGGAGAAGTAAGGTGTCGGATCACAGAGTGAATTCAGACGCCAGCGTCAGCCAGGGTGCACCCACGAGTGGTGAAACAAAGCCGCGTCGTGACAAGCAACCCGAGTATGGCCTTCTCATTGACTATGAATTCTGCACCGGGTGTTTTGCTTGTCAGGTGGCCTGTCAGCAAGAGCACCGCTGGCCGTCGGGATTGGGAGGCATTCGGGTGCAGGAGATAGTCCAAAATTTGCCGAATGATCGGGCCTACCTTACATATCTCCCCTTTCCGACCGAGCTCTGTGTCCTGTGTGCTGCACGCACTCGTAAAGGGCTTCAACCCGCATGCGTCCAGCACTGCATGGCTCGCTGCATGAAATATGGGCGACTGGAGGATCTCGTCAAGGAGATGACGAAGCCGCGGATGGTGTTATGGGCGCCTCGCGCGTGATTTGCGCCTAAGTAATTCGCGCTTAGCTCGGTAATTCGCGCTCAATTAGTTGTGGCAGTTGTGGCGAGTTGGGGCATCCCGCCAGGCAACTCTCTCGGACGAGATTGGTCGGGCTGGCACTCCACCCACAAAGCTTCCCGGTGCCACGTCCGCGTTAACCAAGCTACAAGCGGAGATCACAGCACGATCTCCGATCTTTACTCCTGGCAGAATGGTCACGTTGGCGCCTATCATCACCCGCTGACCAATCGTGACCGGTCCAACTCGCAGCTCGTCAACTAGGAACTCGTGAGCGAGGATTACCGTGTTGTAGCCAATAATAGAGTTATCGCCAACGGTTATAAGTTGGGGGAAGAATATGTCCAAGACGGATCCGAGGCCAAACGATACTTGATTCCCGATACGTGCTCCTAGTGCCCGGTAGAGGAAGTTTTTCCAGGACAGGAAAGGCAAGTACCGGCAAAGGTATATCACGACAAAATTAAGAGCTACCCTACGCAGCGGTACCCACTTTCGCCAGACCCACAGGGAATTAGAGTCTGGCGGCGCCGGCATAACTGACAGTCTAGCAGTTCGTGATGTCTGTCCGTCCATCCAAGAGTGCTCGCTTATTGCCGTGCATCCTACCAAGTATTGTAAAGCGGGCGCGGCAGTGGTCTACTCTACTGCGTAGGAGTAGTTGTAAAGCAGCAGTAGTTCGTAAAGCAGCACCTAACGGGTTCTCAACTGGGTAAGCCGCAATGGTATCGTTGCTCTCTTCACAGCCACACGAGTACCGGATCTTGCGGCATGCCGTGAGGGCTTGGACCTGTTTTGCTCGCTGGGCGGTCTACAGTCCCGTCGTCTGGGTCTTGGTTGCGGTTAACCTCGGTAGTGCAGTTCCGGGTTACCTTTTTTGGTATGGCGGAACGCTACAGCGTTCTCCCTGGTACCTGTGGGTTTTCGTTCCTGACAGCCCCCTGTCTGTCAGCCTTATGGGCGTGGCGCTTGTGGCCTTGCATTACCGCAAACGGTGGGAAGTACTGTATATGTTGGCCTCCGTTAGCTGTATGAAATATGGAATGTGGACTGTCTTGGTCTGGCTTACCCACTACCTCTCGGGCGGAAGTTACGACTTTACCGCTATCCTAATGAGCGCGACCCACGGCGGAATGGTGATCGAGGGCTTTATAGTTGCTGTCCTCATGCGACGCGTTCTTTTATCTCTTGTTGTCTCTGCTTGCTACCTAGTGGTCAATGACGTGGTCGACTACGTGCTCGGTCACCATCCGCGAGTTCCCAATCCTCAAGACTTGCCGCTAATAGGCATCTTAACGGCTCTTCTGTCCGTCCTCATCATCGTCGGGTGGGTGGTTGTTCTGGTCAAACAAGGGGCACTTCATCGCCAGTCCGCGTTGATGGGCAAGTGAGGCGGGGCGTGTCCAGCGCTGGCACTTCGGCCGAGCCTCCAGATTTCAAATAGCATCTTGGGACTTAATGGCTGAGATTTGACGGCTGAGATTTGATAGGTGGGATTTGATGCGCTCTTGATTGGGGTAGTGTTAAATAGCAGCGGCGGCGTGAGAAATAGCCGATGCCAACATGTGAAGGGTGTGTATATGGTTCTTGGCGCAGTCGAGAACAACGACCAGTCGGTGAAGGCCGAGAAGAGCTTGGAGTCCGGTGAGCGTGCTGGAGTAGGGCAGAGCAACTCGCGTTCTGCTCGCTCCAATCGGCAGGCCCAAAGGCCTCTTCGCTCGCCCACAACTCGGGGAGAGGGCGACGCCGACGGGCGTCAGCCTCGCGGGCGGCACCTTTGGCACTTTGTGGCCTACGTCATTGTGGCTCTGGTGGCCCTGTATCTGTTTCAGCAGTTTATCCTTGGTCCTCTAACCAGTCCCTCGGTTGAGCTCGACTACAGCACATTCAAGGCTAAGCTTGCTGAGGGGCAGATACTTACCGCCACCATTGGGGACAACCAGATAACCGGGACGATGAAGGATCCCACAGGGGCTACCAAGAAGGGAGTCGAGTTTCGAACCTACGCCAAGCTGGGTGCAGACAGCAATCTTGTCAAGGAGCTGCAGGACGCCGGAGTCCACTACAAGTTCAGCAGCCCGAGCAGTCCCGTGGTGAACATTCTCATTAGCCTGTTGCCTTTTGTGCTGATCGGGGTGTTCTGGTACTTGATGTACGGCCGGATCATGGGCGGCGCGAGGGGCGCGGGGGGCATATTTGGCGTGGGAAAGAGCAAAGCTACCCGCGTTATGCCTGAGCAGGTAGGGGTGACGTTTAAAGACGTGGGCGGAGCCGACGAGGCTATTGCTGAATTGCGGGAGATCATCGAATTTCTCAAGAATCCTGAGCAGTTCGCTCGTTTGGGCGGCCGAATTCCGAAAGGTGTGTTGCTGGTGGGTCCGCCGGGAACGGGTAAGACCCTGTTGGCAAAGGCGACGGCTGGCGAGGCTGGTGTACCTTTCTTTGAAAGTAGCGGGTCTGAGTTTGTTGAGATGTTCGTCGGAGTGGGAGCAGCCCGCGTGCGCGATCTGTTTGAGCAAGCGCGCAAAGTGGCTCCGGCAATCGTTTTCATCGATGAGATTGATGCCATCGGAAAGAGTCGCGCGATGGGCATCACGCTGGGAGGGGCCAATGACGAGCGCGAGCAAACTTTGAACCAGTTGCTTGCTGAAATCGACGGTTTTAGCAGCGACACTGGTCGTCCGGTAATCATAATGGCGGCAACTAACCGTCCCGAGGTTCTCGACCCTGCGTTGCTGCGTCCCGGGCGATTTGACCGGCAGATCGAGGTAGGCAATCCGGATCTTCACGGGCGTATACAGATCCTTAAGATTCATAGCCGCGGAATTAAACTTGCCCCCGACTTTGACATCGAGCGGGCAGCCAGAATAACCCCTGGTTTTAGCGGCGCCGACTTGGCCAACACCATGAACGAAGCAGCGCTTCTTGCGGCCAGACGTAACGCTCGTGCGGTGACTATGGCCGACTTCGAAGCGGCTATGGAGCGAGTCATAGCAGGGCTGGAAAAGAAAACTCGAGCCATGAACGAACACGAGCGCAGAATCGTTGCCTACCACGAAGCGGGCCACGCTTTGGTTGCCGGACTTCTGCCGCATGCCGATCCGGTTGCCAAAATAAGCATCATTCCGCGTGCCCGCGGTGCTCTGGGTTACACGCTTCAGATGCCAGCCGAAGATCGATACATTCTGACTCGAGAGGAGCTTCTTGATCGTATCGCTGTGATGCTTGGGGGTAGGGCTGCGGAGAAATTAGTTGTAGGGACGATTAGCACCGGAGCGACTGATGATATCCAAAAAGCAACGGAGCTAGCTCGCCGCATGGTGGTTGAGTTTGGCATGAGCGAGGCTCTAGGCTCGGTACGTTATGCTGGGCAGCAACTGCAGTATCTCGGGGGAGGGATACAAGAAGCGGGCGTTATTAGTCCCAGTACCCAAGAGCTAATAGACCGCGAAGTCAAGAATTTAGTAACTGAGCAGTATGAGCGGGCTGTCACCTTGCTCACCGAGCATCGGCAGGCATTGGAATATCTCGCCAACAAACTGCTGCGTGAGGAAACGCTCGAGGGTTCTGTTGTGCAAGAGGCCCTAGAGGTCGAGGGTCAGGGATCAAACGCGACCGCCGCCGAGGCGATAAGCCCGGCGCCGTAGGATATGAGGGAAGCGAGACTGCTATGACATCTGTGGGCGTGATAGGGGCTGGCAATATGGGTTCTGCCATGGTTCGAGGTTGGGCCCGTGACCCCGCGAGCAACCTCGAGGTAGTTGTCTGGGACAAAGTCGAAAGCGCGGTTCGGCAATTTGACGCCTTTCCTCGTGTACGGCTCGCGGCTGGCCTGGAGGATGTCATCAAAGACGTAGACTTTGTTTTTCTGGTGGTAAAGCCCAAGGACGCCATCCAGGTGCTTCGAGAACTTCGCTCGTGCTTGAATGCGGTGCAGACTGTTGTTTCGGCCATGGCGGGGGTCACTCTTGCCTGGCTGCGGGAGGGGCTTGGACCCGGCCCTGGGTTGATCCGCATCATGCCCAATCTTGCGGTTGAGTTTGGAGTGGGCACGATTGGTCTAGCTCCCGAGTGGGGCACAAGTGAGGAAATGATTGCGGCCTGCCGGCGAATCCTTAGTCCGCTGGGCTTGGTTGAGATGGTACCGGAGGACTGTATGGATGCCGTCACCGCGGTGGCCGGCTCGGGGCCTGCTTTCTTTGCTATTGCCATGGAGGCGCTCGAAGACGGCGCTGTTTCAGCAGGGTTGAGTAGGGCTGCGGCTAGAGCACTCGTGTTGCGGGTTGCCGCCCGTGTGGGCGAGGAACTCATGCTTCTCCATGACGAAATGCGAGAAGGTTTATCCGGAATTGACGACAGGGAACAACAAATGTCAGCTGTTGCGAGGGCCGCGGCTTTGGTCGAGCAGCGCGCAGTGCGGGAAGCTTTTCGCCAAGCCGTGGTGGCGGCAGTCGAGCGTGGGCGCGCGATGCTCTTGCATCAGCCCCGTCCTAGTGCTGTAGACTGAAAGACAGTGGCAAATTTCGGGTCACAAGGAGAGGGAGGGAAAAATGCTAGTCAGGGATCGGATGTCAAAACACCCCGTCACGATTCGACCCGATGCATCAGTTCCGGATGCGCTGAAGGTGATGCAGGGTAGCAAGGTCCGTCAGCTTCCCGTAGTCACCGACAAAGGGGAGCTGGTTGGAATAGTCTCCTTGGTAGACCTGTTCAGAGTCTCGCCTTCCCCAGCTACGTCACTTAGCGTTTGGGAAGTGGACTACTTGCTTGAGAAGATCACCATCGAGCAAATCATGACTCGAGAGGTGATCACCGTCACCGAAGATACGGCAGTGGAGGAGGCGGGTCGGATCATGGCTGACAACAAGATCAGCGGCCTGCCAGTTATGCGCGGTGACGAGCTTGTCGGCATGTTTACTGAGAGCCACGTTTTCAACATCTTGCTCGAACTATTTGGGGCGTGGACTTCCGGCGTCAGGGTCACAGCCAAGATTGCTCATGAGCAGGGGATGTTGGCCAAGATCACCGGCGCTATCGCCAGCATAGGAGGGCAAATCGAGGCGCTTGGTCTTCACGGAGATTCGCAGACCGTCACTTTTAAGGTGGTGAATCTCCCGCGGGAGGAAATCATCAAGGCTATTGAGCCTCTTGTGATAGAGATCCTGGACGTAAGAGAAACCTGAAGCACCTTTCATTGCTTCTGAAATCGGCGGGGCGGGGGCTTGTCTTGCAAGCCCCCGCCCCGCAGTTTCTCTCCAGGACTCCCGCGCGAAGATACTTCCGCGCTTAAGCTAGATCTACGAAATACGTCTACGAAGTTTTTCTCGCCGGCTGGGCTTGTTTGCGCAGGTAGATGAACCAGTACATGAATCCCACCAAGACGGCCCCGCCAATAATGTTGCCAATTGTTACGGGGATGAGATTGTTCACGAAGAAGTTTCCCCAGGTAAGGTCGGGATAGTCGGCAGCAGTCTTGCCGATCGCCGTCCAGAAGGACTCCGGGGCAAGTGCTTTGATCGCTAGGCCCAGAGGAATGAAGTACATGTTTGCAATGCTGTGCTCGAAGCCTGCAGCGACGAAAGCAGTTATGGGCGGAATTATGGCCAATATACGGTCAGTAGTGCTGCGGGCGCTGTAGGTAAGCCAGACTGCCAAGCAGACAAGGGCATTACACATGATGCCCAAGACAAGAGCTTGGAAGAAATCTAGACCGGACTTGGTGTTGGCTATAGCAAGTGCTGTTGCGCCCACGACTCCGGACCCAAAGCGGTACTGCCCGGTGGCTAGCATGAGGCCCACGGTAGCCAGGGAGCCCACAAAATTTCCCACCCAGACGACCAGCCAGTTCCACAGTAGTCGCCGGGTGCTTACTTTTCGCCGGGCCCAAGCCATTACGATCAAATTGTTTCCCGTAAAAAGCTCGGCTCCGCCGATCACTACCAGCATGAGCCCGAGGCTAAAAGCTAGACCGCCGAGCAGTTTCACTATCCCATATGGTAGGGCGCCAGTAAGCCCGGCGGATCCGTCAACCGAGCGGAAATCCAAAGTGCCTGAGATTACGGTGGTTGAGAAAACTGCTCCCAGAGCAATAAAGGCGCCAGCTAGCACGGAAAGAGCAAACATCCGGGGGAAATCCATGTTTGCCTTAGACACGCCTATCTGTTCGGCCTTAGTTGCCATCTGTGAGGGGAGAAGGGCGTCAAAGGAAACGGCACCATGGCCGGGATGATTCCCCTGTGGTCTTCTCATGCGCGGCTGAGCTTCTCGAGTGCTTGTTGGCACAGTCTTACTCCCTCCATTGCGTCGTTGGTCCAAAGGTCAGCGCCTATGTAGCGCGCGGTAGCTTCGTCGATAGTTCCCCCGCCTACGACTAACAGCGGCAAGTGTTCAAACTCCGAGGCGTGCTGACGGAAGAGCGCCACGGTTTCGTGCATAGAAGCAAAAGCAGCTGTGAGGAGACCGGACATGCCCACGATGTCGGGCTTGGACTCCCGTGCCGCTTCGAGAAACTCCTCTGGGGGTATGTTTACGCCAAGGTCACGGACAGAGAAGCCAAACATGCGAAATGCCAAAGCTGCCATGTTCTTGCCGATATCGTGGATATCCCCAGCTACAGTACCAAGCAGCACTTTCCCCGAGGCTTCCCCAGTCCACTCGGCTTCGAGCCCTGGTCTTACCAGTTCCATAACGGTCCGGAAGATTTCGCCGGCCATTATGAGCCCGGACAAGTAGATTTCTTTTTGCTCGTACCTTTCTCCAACGCGGCGCATGCCTGCCTGCACAGCTCGCACCACCTCGACCGGGCTGGTGCCCTCTTTGAGGGCTTGTTCCACAAGGTCGAGGACTCGCTTGTCGTCTAGCTCCTCGACTGCGCCGCTTATCTGTTCCAAGACAAGCATCTACTCCTCCCGCAGCTTCCCCCTCCACGTCACCACGATGTCACCGCGCTGCGATGATCATTTCCTGGCGCGAGCAAGCGGCGCCGATCGAGGTTCACGTGGTGGCACGGGACCTAGGTGGCTTGTTAGCTGAAATTGATCAGGCCGGCAGAGGAAACGGCCCCAACTTAGCGGTCTGCCGTCAAAATCGTGGAACAAACTCTCTAAACACAACGCAGGCGAGCCAACGGGCAGCTCTAGATTAGCCGCGGCTTCGCTGTCCAGACTGACAGCGCGTATGGTGAGCCAACCTCCGGGCAAGCCTTCGGCTCTGGCAGATCGCAGCAGGCCGGCAAGGGATGTAATCTGGAGTTCAACCTCAACTAGAGGTCGATGCTCATCGTAGAGTATGTAGGCCAGCTGGTAAATCAGGGGAGTTTGTTCCCGCTTCACTAGACGGCGTAAGTAGACAGTGGGCGTTCCCGTCTCGACCTCAAGCACGGCCGCCACCTCTTCGTCAGCCGGTTTGATCCTTGCCTCGAGCAATAGGACTTCGGCAGAGTCGTCCTCGGTCCACGACTCGGTAATTTCTTGGAGGCGAAAGATCGCCTCTCCCATGTCAAGAGCACGCACGAACGTGCCCTTGCCCTGTACCGTGGTGACTAGACCTCTGTCGAGGAGCAGGCCGATGGCTCTGCGGACAGTCATAGGACTAACTCTGTACTGTGCCCGCAGCTGGGGCTCGGTCGGGAGTTGGTCCCCGGGGCGAAATACTCCGGCCGCAATCTGCTCCGAAAGAGCGTTTGCGATACGCACATAGGCCGGCTCATAAGAACGTTCTGATGGGTAACGAGGGCGACCTCGCTCAGACGCGGCTGGCGGAACAGGTTCCAAGTTCCCCTGCATGCCGCCATATCCCGCCTGCTGGCTTCGTCTTTGAGTCGGCGGGCCCGAAGCGTTGTTGAAGGGCTCTACCACTTATGTCCCACAACCTCCTCGAACAACTTGCACATTTATCTATATAACTATACAATACATCCCCGGACTGTCAAACCAAGTAGTTGTGAGAACTTGCGGGCTCGACTGACGGCGAAGTTCTCCCGCATGTTCTCGGGCGTACAAGCGTCGTAATGGAGCATAGCTGATGAAGACGGAGTCGAGGATCAAGACTGACATCGAGATTGCTCACGAAGCCACCCTGGTTCCCATCACTGAAATAGCTGCTGATCTAGGTCTATCTGCTGACGACATCGACCAGTATGGCAAATACAAAGCCAAGATACATCTGGATGTCCTTGAGCGTCTAAGCGACAGACCCGACGGCAAGCTCGTTCTCTGCACAGCGATCACCCCCACTCCGGCAGGAGAGGGAAAAACGACTACCAACATTGGCCTCTCCATGGCTCTGAACAAACTGGGCCGCAAAGCTGTATGCACTCTGCGCGAGCCGTCCTTGGGGCCCTGCTTTGGGATTAAAGGCGGTGCGGCTGGCGGCGGCTATGCCCAGGTTGTGCCCATGGAAGACATCAACCTTCATTTTACTGGAGATATTCACGCTATCGGAGCTGCGCACAATCTGTGTGCTGCGGTTCTGGACAACCACCTTTTCCAAGGAAACGAGCTTGACATTAATCCCAACGACATCCCCTGGCCTCGCGTGGTTGACTTGAACGACCGTGCGCTTCGTGACATTACCATCGGCCAGGGTGGCCAAGGCGTCGAGCGCAAGACTCGCTTCGACATCACTGTGGCCTCCGAAGTGATGGCTATCCTCTGCTTGGCTAACGACTATGACGACCTGAAGGCCCGCCTTGAGCGTACCGTAGTAGCTTGGACCCACTCGGGTCAGCCTGTCACGGCCAAGGATCTCAAGGTTTCGGGGTCTATGGCTGTTCTCTTGCGTGACGCACTCATGCCCAACCTGGTGCAGACGCTGGAAAATACTCCGGCGATTATTCATGGTGGTCCCTTCGCCAACATCGCTCACGGATGCAATTCGGTGCAGGCTACCAAGATCGGTCTCAAGCTAGGTGACTACTGCGTCACCGAGGCCGGCTTTGGGGCTGATCTCGGGGCCGAGAAGTTCTTCGACATTAAGTGCCGCTACGCTGGTTTATCGCCAGACTGCGTAGTCTTGGTGGCAACCATTCGGGCTCTTAAGATGCACGGTGGTGTTCCGTTGGCGGATCTTAAGACCGAGAATCTTGAGGCGCTCAGCCTCGGCATCGAGAACCTTGAAAAGCACCTCGAGAACATTCAGGGCTTTGGTATGCCGGTGGTTGTGGCCATTAACCGCTTCCCCGATGACACCGAAGCGGAGCTTGAGCTTTTGCGGCAGAGAGTGGCTGCCATGGGAGCCAATGTAGTGCTATCTGAAGTCTGGGCCCACGGCGGAGATGGCGGGCTTGAGCTGGCGGAGGAAGTCATTCGGTTGTGCGAGTCAGGAGAAAAACCACAGCTAAAGTTTACGTATGACCTTGAGGACAGTCTCACCGATAAGATCGAGGCTATCGCCACAAAGATATATGGGGCCGACGGCGTCGAGTACACTGATCAGGCTCGGCAAGCTATTGAGCGCTTTACGTCACTTGGGTATGGCCGCCTACCAGTGTGCATGGCCAAGACACAGTCTTCCTTGTCTGACGACAAGACCAAGCTAGGGCGGCCGCGTGGATGGCGACTCACGGTGCGTGAGGTCCGTTTGTCTGCGGGTGCTGGCATGGTAGTGCCCATCTGTGGCTCCATCATGACTATGCCTGGCTTACCCAAGCATCCCGCTGCCGAGAAGATCGACCTTGTAAACGGCGAGATCGTGGGGCTGTTCTAATGGGCGTCTACGCGTTCTTACAGGGCACTATTCAGTCTTATCTGGATCGCCTGGCCAGCGAGGAGCCTGCTCCCGGTGGAGGAAGCGCCGCTGCTTTGGCAGGGGCTCTGGCTGCAGCCTTGGTCACTATGGTGACAAACCTTACGCTGGGCAGGGAGAAGTTTGCTTCTGTAGAAGCCGAGATGTCGGAGCTTAAGGTGCGCGCCGAAGAACTCCGCGCTGAGCTCACACGGCTGGTGGAGCAAGACGCGGAGGCCTACAGCGAGGTTGCGGCTGCCTTCAAGTTGCCGCGCAACACTGAGGAAGAAAAGAAGAAGCGCCACGAGACTCTGCAGGCTGCACTAGTTAATGCGGCCGCTGTTCCGCTGCGCGTGGCGGAGGCTGCCTTGGAGGTGGCTCGTCTCTGCGCGCCGGCGGCCGACAAGGGCAATCCCAACGCGGTATCCGACGCCGGAGTAGCGGTGGTTCTGGCTGAGGCTGCGGCTCAAGCGGCTGCACTTAACGTCAAGATTAACCTGGCCTGGCTGGAGGACAAGGAATTTGTCGATAAGACTTGGAGCCGGGTCCAAGAGATTTTGGAGGACGCAGCCACTCTTCGGACTCAGGTTCTCTCGGCCACTTACGACAGAATCGGCTGATAGCAAGATAGGGGTGGTATTGGTGACAGCAAAGATTATTGATGGAAAGAGCGTGGCGGCCGAAATCCGTGCAGAGCTCCTCAAAGAATTGGAGGAGTTGAAAGCTCTCGGGATCCGGCCCGGGATTGCGACTTTGATGGTGGGCGATGACTTCGGTGCAGGTATGTACCGAGCCAGTGTTGAGAAGTTCTGCACCGAGTTGGGCCTTGGCTACCGCAGCGAGATCTTGCCATCTGACGCTTCCGAGGCAACTGTGGTAGAAACCGTGCGGCAGCTAAACGCAGATCCTGAGGTGTCTGGTATCTTGCCGCTCAGGCCGTTCCCTCCGCAAGTTTCTGACTCGGCGGTCATCGCTTCTATAGACCCGCGCAAGGATGTTGATTGCTTTCACCCTTATAACATGGGTCGACTGACTCTGGGGGAACAAACCTTTCCTCCTGCTACGCCGGCTGCCTGTGTCGAGCTGCTTGAGCGGTACCTGACTGCAGAGGGCAAAGACATCAAGGAAACTCTGGAAGGAGCCGAGGTCTGCGTCGTGGGACACTCAAACACGGTGGGGAAGCCGCTTGCCCTGATGCTTCTCAACCGTAACGCCACCATCACCGTCACCCATGTCTACACGTCCAACCGAGGCAATCTGGCCAAGCATACCCAGGTTGCCGACTACCTGATAGTCGCAGCTGGGGTGCCTCATCTTATTGGACCCGATATGGTCAAAGAAGGTGTGGTTGTGCTCGATGTGGGCATTAACCGGGTGTTTGTATGTCCCAAGTGCGGGACTCTTAACCGGAGCAAGAGGAATCCGTGCCGGGCATGCGGGGCAGACCTGGCCGAAGCAGAGAGCAAGACGGTGGGCGATGTGGATTTCGAGGCCGTCTCCACTAAGGCTGCAGCCATTACGCCTGTTCCCGGAGGAGTGGGCGCGGTGACCAACATGATGCTGGCTCGCAACACGTTGCGGGCTGCTCGGATGCTCAGCGAAAAACAATAAGGGCTCCCAAGCGGGGAGGTGGCTTTTCCGTGATTATCAGCAAGAAAAAGCCTTTTGAGGAAGTCATCAAGTCTCTCGAGGGCAAAGAGAGGATCTTCGTCGTCGGCTGCGGGGAGTGCGCGACAGTCACCCAGACAGGCGGCGAGAACGAAGTCGCTCAAATGAAGGCGCTCCTGGAAGAGGCCGGCAAGACGGTGGTAGGGACAATGATCCCCGAGGCGACCTGCCACGAGCTCGATGTAAAGAGGCTCCTCCGCAAGAACAAGGATGCGGCAGATCAGGCCGACGCCTTTCTCGTTCTGTCTTGCGGAGCTGGGTGCCAGTCAGTGCGGGCGGGGACCGATAAGACCGTGGTCCCGGGAGTGGATACGCTGTTTCTGGGCAACATCCAGCGAGCTATGGATTTCCTCGAGAAGTGCTCTTTGTGTGGACAGTGTGTTCTTGCGGAATACGGGGCAATTTGCCCGGTCACCCGATGCGCCAAGGGCCTACTCAACGGTCCTTGCGGGGGGACAAACCACGGCAAGTGTGAGGTGGATCCCGAAAAGGATTGCGCATGGGTGCTGATACATGACCAGCTTAAGAAAGAAGGACGCGAGAAAGAGCGCAGGGAGATTCATGGCCCCAAGAATTGGAACGTAGTCAATCGGCCCGGGAAGCTGGCAGAGGTCAGGGAAAAGGTCTCCGGAGCGGCTTCAGGGGGTGAGGAATAATGGGCAAGTATCGTGACGCCTGCAATAGCGGCAAGTTTGTGGTCTCGGCGGAGATAGGGCCGCCGAAAGGCACGAACGTGGGCCCGATGCTTCATCACATCGATCTGCTCAAAGACAAAGTTGACGGCCTCAACGTGACCGACAACCAGAGTGCGGTCATGCGCATGGGCTCACTTGCGGTGTCCGGGGAGATCGTAAGACGGGGCGGTGACCCAATCTTCCAAGCCACCTGCCGCGATCGAAACCGTCTTGCCCTACAATCCGATCTTCTGTCGGCGGCGTTTCTCGGGATCACCAACGTTCTGTGTCTGACCGGTGATCACCCGGTGGTGGGGGATCATAAGGAGGCCAAGGGAGTCTTTGATTTCGACTCGGTTCACCTTATTCAGTGCTGCCGTCGCCTTAATGAAGGCTTTGACTGGGCAGGCAATGAGCTGGATGGCAAGACAGATTTCTTTATCGGTGCAGTAGTTACTCCCGAGGCTGATCCCTTGGAACCCCAGCTCTACAAGTTTGCTCAGAAAGTTGAGGCTGGGGCCGACTTCTTCCAGACCCAAGCAGTCTATGACATGGATAACTTCCAGAGGTTCATGGAGAAGGCCAGGGAAATCACCCAAGGCACCAACGTCAAGATCATGGCTGGACTTGTGGTGCTCACTAGTTTGGGAATGGCCAAGTATATGAACCGCGCGGTTCCGGGCATCTTCGTTCCGGACTCATTGCTTGAGGAGATGGCGAGCGTACCCAAGGAGGAAGCCCTGCGCAAAGGTATGGAGATAGCCGCAAGGCACATCCGTTTCCTACGTGAGAATCAGGTCTGCGACGGTGTGCACATCATGGCCATCGGCAAGGAAGAGATCGTTCCAGAGATTCTGCGCATGGCCGGTTTGGCGGAGGAGGAGACCTCATGAGCGAGGTTGGCCAAGTTCGCATAGCCGTACTCGGGGCCGGTCCGGGAGGCTACGTAGCGGCGCTCCGCGCGGCCAAGCGGGGAGCTCAGGTCACGCTGATAGAGAAAGACTTGGTTGGGGGTGTTTGCCTGAACCGGGGCTGCATTCCGACCAAGACTCTCCTTGCCAGTGTGGAAGCTTATGTGCATGCGAAATCGGGTGATGAGTACGGCTTCTCAGTTACTGGAGAAGTGCGCCCTGACTTTGTCCGCATGATGCAAAGAAAGCAGGAAGTGGTCTCGCGGCTGCGGGAGGGCATCGAAACCCTGCTTAAGAAGGCAAAGGTGAAGTTGGTTCGCGGGTACGGGCGCTTGCTGCCCCTTGATGCTGGTCAGGGCTCGTCAGGAGGGTCCGCCACGTTTCGCATTGCTGTTGACACTGCGGAGGGGTCAGAGGTTATAGAGGCTGACAAGGTTATTTTGGCCACGGGTTCTGAGCCGGTTTATCTGCCTATATTTGATTTCTCTCACCCCTCGATATTAACCTCAACTGAAGCCTTAGAACTTACCCAGATTCCACAGTCGCTGGTTATCGTGGGAGCCGGAGTCATTGGCTGTGAGTTTGCCTCGCTGTTTGCTGACTTGGGTACTCAAGTCACGATGGTCGAGATGATGTCTCAGATGCTGCCCACCGAGGACAAGCGGGTGGCCAAGCAGTTGCAGACAGTCTTTCGTAAGCGCGGCATCTCGGTCCTACTCGAAACTAAGGTGGAACGAGTGGTTGAGTATGCTTCTGACCATGTGGTGCTCGAGCTGTCGGATGGTTCTCAACTTGCGGCTGAGAAAGTGCTCGTTTCGGTGGGCCGCAAACCAAACAGCCGGGGTATCGGACTTGAGGAGCTTGGCGTTGAGGTTGATCCGCGCGGATTTGTAGTGGTTAACGATTATCTGGAAACTTCCGTACCCGGGATTTATGCCATCGGGGATCTCAACGGCGGGCTAATGCTGGCTCACGTGGCCTCACATGAGGGTATGGTGGCCGCCGATAATTGCCTCGGCTCAAATCGCACTCGTGATCTTCGCTCCACTCCGAGTTGTGTCTACTGCCGCCCAGAGGTGGCGAGCGTGGGGCTAAACGCCGACCAGGCTGCCCAAGAGGGATATGATGTGGCGACCGGGACCTTCCGGTTCGGAGCGCTCGGCAAGGCTTTGGCCCTGGGCGAAGAGACGGGATATGTGCAAATTGTGGCCGACAAAGCTACCGACCGGGTGCTGGGGGCGGTCATGATGGGCCCCCACGTCACAGATCTCGTTCACGAGGTGGCTGTGGCGGTGCACTGCGGACTTACGGTGCGTCAACTAGGCGAAACCATACACGGGCATCCTACGCTGGCGGAGGCCGTTATGGAGGCCTTGCACGACGTGCATGGCGAGTCGGTTCATGTGGCAAGCTAAGGACTTAAGGACTTATGAAGCTATGGGCGGTGTCCAGCTAGTTCCGTTGGGACAGGTGGACGCTGTTGGGTTTATAGTTCCAGTGATCCCGCAGGTTGGCGGTAGCAAATTCGTACTAGGAAGGTGAGGAAAAATGCACGAACTCGTCCAAGCCATGGCCGACATGAAAGAAGAGGAGGCGCTTAAGATCGTAGAAGACCTCCTCGCCCAAGG